>NZ_JBZFUJ010000006.1:0-137877 GCF_058314475.1 Streptococcus sp. ELY_90 | reverse complement strand
GACAGCTAAAGAATATCACAATCTCAGATATACGAGAGAGATTGGCAAGTCCAAAATGGAGGATAAGGTTGGGCTGATTTTAGCGTGTTTAAATCTCAAAAAGTTAGTAAAAATGATGGCAGGAAGGCCTTTTTATTTTGGTCAAATTCAAGTAAATGCCTTAGTTATTGTCACCTCAGGACATACTTTCTGGAGAATTTTAAAAAAAGACAAACCTCCAAAAAGAAGTTTGTCTTCAGTCTGAAAGCCTGTCATAGCAGGCTTTTTTAGTTGTCTTTGTATTTAGGCTGGCAGTAATTTTATATTCTTTAGCAAGATTTTCTCGCGAACTTTTTCATATTATTTGCTCTGCTTCATAAAAATGGTGTCAGAAGTTTCCTTTGCAGAAACTTTTGTTAATGAATATCTCTAAATAAGAACTTTAATTTCTCTTAGCGCTACCCTATAATAAAAGGCAGGAGGGTATCTTATGAACATCGGTAAAAATATCTATTTAAATCGAACCAAGATAAATTTTACACAGGAAAAGCTGAGCGAATATTTACATTTGACCAAAGCAACCATATCCAAGTGGGAGAACAATCAGGCCACACCTGATATTCAGTATCTCATCTTAATGGCTAATTTATTTAATGTCAGCGTTGATGATTTAATCGGTCATAAATTGAAACTGTCAGCACAAGAAAGAAGCAATCTCTTTAACGACTTGAAAAATAGCCAAAAGAAATTTGCAGCTGATCAAAGTTTGGCTAACATTGATAAACTGTCAAAGCAGTATTTAAATGATTACAAGACTCTGCTCATGCTGGTGCAATTCATGATTAACAACTTTTTAAACAATGAAGATTTGAAAAATCATACTGCGGAGCTGTCTTTGGAGCTTCTTAACAGAATAATCAGCCATGCTTCAGCAGAATCTGAAATTCAGTCAGCGATTATGCTAAAGGTAGTCATTTTGTTCCAAAATGGAAATTATGATGATATTATCAAGATTTACCAAGACCGCCCCTATAAGCTCGGTGAAGAATTGCTGTTAGCCAACAGCTATGCCTTAAAAGGTAATATAACAAAGGCTAAAGAGGTCTTACAAGTCGAACTTTATCAGCAAATTCTGTTAATGATTGAGTATTTATCAACGTTAACCAGTTATGAGACCAAAGAGAACAATACTGAAATCATCAACCGTCTCATTAGCCTTATAAATCTTTTTGAGCTTGAAAAACTGCACCCTAACTCTGTGATAAAATGTTATTACACCTTGGCTATTTATTTTGTTGATACAGACCAAGAAAAGTCTCTCTGCTTTTTATCTAAGCTGCTGCAGTGTCTCAAAAATCTCTTGACTCAATTTCACTTACACGGAGATGACTTTTTTTACGCTATTGACCCTTGGCTTGAATCCCTGCCGATGGGCGTGATTCCGCCTACCAATAAAAGACTGTTGATGTCTAGCGTTGAAGAGATGTTTCATGCTCCAGTATTTTCCAAAATAAGTGAAAATCACCGCTTCCAGTCTTTACTCAAGGATATTCAAGATTTAAAAAAGGAGCTGCACCATTAAAAAGAGAGGAACTATTAGTTTCCTTTCTTCTTATTCAAAAACAAGTAAACCTTTTATTTGGCGGTTTTTCTTTACACCGATACTGTTTGCTGCTTCTGCTGACAGCAGCCTTAGTTACTGTTAATATAGCAGCAGCCGCTTTTATTTTTAGAAAAAGTGAGTTATAAAAAATTCTGCAGGAAATACTCGCCGAAGAGCAGATAGGTCCAGTTTTTTGCTACAGTCCTAGCCCAGCCTGTCTTTTGCTCACATTAATGTGACAAGTTTGCATGAATTGACTACTATTAAAAAGCATATCACACTGAACAGCTAGTAAGACTGATTGGGCGATATGCTTTTTTATTGTTTCAGAATGCAAGTCTCAAGAACTTCTCAGTCAAAATCGTCTTCATCGAAGTCGAAGTCCTCTTCTTCTGCTAGTTTCTTTTGACGGCGGCTTTTTTGCAGGATGCTGATGGATACAACAGCTGAGAACAGGGTCACAAGTCCGCCTAAAATGATTCCTTGCGGAACATAATAGAGGTCAATGCGGTGCTTGCCGGCAGGTACTTTAAAGGCCAGCATAGCGTTCCAAACTTCCTTACTTTTGACGCGTTTGCCGTCAACTTTCACGCGCCAGCCGGAATTATAAGGAATGGATGTCAGTAAATAATCTTTGCCCTCAGGCTGTGTGATTCTCCCGGAAAGCGATCTTGACCTTACCTTCTTCGGGTTCCACTTAGCGATTTTCTTTTGTTTGACAAAGGTTTGAAAACTGTCATCATTAAAACGATAAAGCTGCAAATCAGCAATATCAAGCGGATTGTTATCCGTCAGCTGGATTTCAAAAGTCTGCTCCTGCCCTTTGCTGTCGGCAGCTAAATTCCACAGCTGAGGATTGCGATACCGGTCAAAGACGGTGTAAGGCTGGCCGTTCACAAACAATTTGATATGAGACAGGTTGTCTGACTTGATCCTTGCAGAATCCAGATAATAGCCATTGTTATCTGCCGGAGTCCACTTGAAGCGGATTAGCCCGGGACGCTCAGACGCGGTCCGTCTGTAGATTTGCTGGCCGTTTTCACCATTGATTAAAGTGACATTGTCAAGTGTCATCTCCATCTTCTGTGGTTCTAAAAGGTTTTCCACATTGTCCGAAAGACCGTGGTAAATCTTGTTTTGATTAGCAGCAGCGTCTTTGTCATCTAATTTGGTTTTCAGCATGGCCGCATCGCCTGAAAATCCTAAACCAAACACGGTTTTATTTTCCAACAGTCTGGCATTTTTTAGCGTTTGAATGGGCTGATAGTACTTGCTCAAATCTTTTCTTGCCGAATAGCTCCAGATGCCGTTGCCTACAAAATAACGCAGATTAAACAGTGCATCTGTCAGCGGTGTGCCGCCCGCATACATAGAAATAGCGGTTGAGGAAGGAAGCCCTAAATTTCCTAAAAACTGTAAATTTTTGTATTCGACACTGGAGGTAAAATGATTGATGCCGTAATAATCATAGGTCAGCGAATCATTCCAGGTATTGGCGCTGCTTTTTTCCATACGTGCCAAAGTTGATTTGGGCAGTTTTAGCTTGTGATAAAAGGCTTCCTGCTTGCTTTCGGCTTCCAAAACCGATCTGGGGGTGTGCCACAGGTTTCTTTCTATCGTAAATTTAGCATTGATGCCCATATCAACCATGCTTAAAAGCAGCAGCAGACACAGCTGCCAGCTCTTAACAGACCGCCATGAAAAGAGCAGCACAATCAAAACCGCAAGTACCAGCATGGCAATCTGCTGCCAAACAGTGACCAGAGGGTAAGATTTTTCCTGCACGGCAAAATAAACATAGACGTTAGCTAAAACAACTAAAACAAGAGTAAGTGACAGCTGCAGGCGGCTCCAAGAACGCACCCTTTGAAAAGCCTGGTAGGTAAAAATCAGGAATACAAAGCTGAGCAGCCAGGCATTGCGATAATAAAAGCCGACCGGCATCTGCCCCATGTGCCAAAACCGAATAGCCGCAGCGTTGGAAAAAGCGATAAGTAAAAATGCCAGCAAGACAAAACTGCTGATTTTCTTTCGCAGGTCAATCGTCTTTGTCCAAAAGAAATTAAAGAGACCGATAAAGCCAAGCACACCGACATAGAAATTCGGCAGGGTATTGAAATCCCCCCACTCTTCTCCGCTGGCAGCGCCCGGAACAAACTTGATTAAAAGTTTGAGCGGATTGTAAAGAAAAGTAAAGACCCAAGGATATTGCTGGCTTCCTGCTGCTTTGGTATCGAGCAGCCCGTAAAAGACCGGCAGCAGCCAGACAGCACTCAAAGCAACTCCCAAAAGAGAGTAGAGGAAAAGCCGAAAGAGCTGTTTGATCTTGAAAATAAAGGCAGCTTTCTTAGCCAAGAGATAATAAAAACTGTAAAACACGACAAAGAGCGCTGCCATATAAGCTGTGTAGAACTGAACCACAAACATCGCAGCCAGAAGCAAAGAATACTTGAGGCTGACCTTGCCATCCAGAATCTTTTCCACACCAATGATTAACAGCGGCAGTAAGATGAGGTTGTCCAAAAAGTTAGGATTAACCTGATGCACAACCAAAAAACCGCTCAAGCCGTAAACCGCCGCTGCACAGACCGAAAGCAGCCTGTTGCGGCTGGCTTCATAGCGCTTGTGAAGGAAATAATAGAAACTAAGACCTGCAAAGCCCTGGCGCAGCAAGGTCACCAGAAAAACAGATAAATTAAGGGATTTTGCCGGGCTTAAACCTACCGCTAAACTAAAGGGACTGAGGCTGTTAAAGCCCCAGACAGGCGGCATCACACCGCCCATCCCCTTATGCCAAGACCAAAAAAGAGCTCCAATATCAAGGTGCTTAAAAGCATGTCCCAAGGCGCGGTAAAGCGGAATGTACTGCAGAGTATAGTCGCCGCTCATGATTGTCTTTGAGCCAAAAGGATACAGCTTCATCACAGCAAAAACAGCCGTCATCACCACAATCGGCAGACTAAAAGCTGCTAAAAAACTCAGCCCGTCTTTAAGAGGGGGCTGTGCCGCCTTATCTTTTGCTGCATCATGTCGGTTAAGCTCTTTTTGCTGCTCGGACATATTGCGCCGGGAGCGGCTGAATGTTTCTGATAGCTGCTGCGGGGATTCCTGAGAGGTTTCAGCCCCCTTAACTGTTTTCTGATCTTTTTCTTTTCCTGCTACCATCGTATCTCCATTTTTTATTTTTCACTCATTGTTCTCATTGTATCATAATTCAGAATCGTTGTTAACGCTGCTTTTAAAACCTGGCTAGCTTTAAAAAGAAGGGCATGGGTTTTGCCCCACGCCTTCTGACTTAAATAGGTTTAAACAGCATACTGCTAAAGAGCTAACAAACTTCAAGCGCTTATTCTTCAAAACCGTTAGGGTGCTTCGTCTGCCAGCGCCAAGCATCTTCGCACATGCGTTTAAGGTCGTATTCTGCCTGCCAGCCGAGCTCCTTTTTAGCCTTGCTGGCATCAGCGTAAGAAACCGCAATATCTCCGGGACGTCTGTCAGTAATTTCATAGGCTATAGAGTGACCGACCGCCTGCTCCATTTCATGAATGACTTCCAAAACAGAAGAGCCTTTGCCGGTTCCCAGATTGTAGACAGAAAGGCCCGACTGAGCTTTTAGTTTCTGAATAGCTGCGACATGGCCGCGGGCCAGATCAACAACATGAATATAATCACGGACACCCGTTCCGTCCTTGGTATCATATTGATCGCCAAAGACCTGAACCTTTTCTAATTTTCCCAGTGCAACCTGAGTCACATAAGGCATAAGATTGTTTGGTCTGCCCTTGGGATCTTCTCCCAAATCACCCGAAGGGTGAGCACCGACAGGATTGAAATAGCGCAGAATGACAATATTCCAATTATCATCTGATGCAGCCAAGTCTGTCAGCACATCTTCAATCATCAGCTTTGTCCGGCCGTAAGGCGTCAGACTTGAACGCGGCGAGTCCTCAGGCACTGGTACCGGAGCATCATTGCCGTAAACACTGGCAGACGATGAAAAAATCAAATTTTTGCAGTCAAAACTCTTCATTACCTGCAAGAGCGTCACCGTCCCCGAGACATTATTGTCATAGTAGTCCAGAGGCAGGCTGCTTGATTCATTGACGACCTTGAGTCCGGCAAAATGAATGACAGCATCAATTTTTTCGGCTTCAAAAATGGCAGCCAGCTGCTCCTTAGCTCTGATATCTGTCTGATAAAAGCTGAGAGTTTTGCCGGTAATGTCCTCAATAACCTTCAGGCTTTTTGGATTTGAATGAAGCAAATTATCAACAACAACAAGGTCATAACCTTGATTAAGCAATTCAACACAGGTGTGAGAACCGATAAAGCCGGCTCCCCCTGTTACCAAAATCTTTTTAATCAGCATCGTTTTTTCCTAACCAGATACATACGTCTTAAAATAACTCATCGTTTCCCATTCTGCCATCATACCACTTTAAAAAACCAATAAGGGCAAGAGAGAGCACAGAAACAGTAATCCCTGTCAGCAGTCCCTGCGGCAGGAAGGACATTTCAATCTGATGCTTGCCGCTTGTAATCGGGAAGGACAAGAGACTTTCCCAAGCCTCGCTGGTCTTCACTTTTTTACCATCTACCTTGACTGTCCAGCCCGGATTGTAGGGGATGCTTGTCATCATGACATTGCTCTTATCAGTAATAGTGACATGCCCTTTAACCAAGGTATTTGTCCACTTAGTTACCGTCATATTTTGCTTCAGGCGGTCATTGAGAACCTTCTTGATAGACTTTTGATCGGCGCGGACGAGCGCCATATTGGTCAAATCCAGCTGGTCATCCTGCGAGGTCTGCAGCTGCAGGACCATTTCCTTGCCCGGTGTTTTGTCTGTCAGGTTCCAGAGCTGAACTTGGTCATAACTTTGCGAATAGTGATACCACTGGTTATTGAGCATGATGGAAATATTTCCCATGGACTTACGCAGGCTGTAAGGGGCTTGGAAGTAATAGGTATAGTCCGTCTGCGGCGTAAAGATGATTCTAACCGTGCCGGGCTGCTTTTTATCAATACGTTTGAAAAGCCGCTGACCGTTTTCATTGACTTCCTGCATATTAAAGAGCTCTATTTTAGGAATACCGACGTATTCAAAATATTTCTTTTCAACACCCGACATTGATGAGAGAATGATATTTTGATTAGAAACAGGGTTGTTAAGGCCAAACTTAATATTTCGCGTCAGCGTATTGGTCCCAAAGGCCGCTGAAAAAACATCAGGATTTTCATAAATGGTGAAACGCTTGTTTTCATAGATAGGCTTGTAATAAGCGCTGAGGTCTGAACGGGTAGAATTGCGGTTGAAGAACTGCCAGTTGGGATGCTGCTTCATATCTGTCACCGTATATTCCTTGCGGTCAATATAGTAGCGAACACCATAAAGAGCATCGGTCAAAGC
This sequence comes from Streptococcus sp. ELY_90, assembly GCF_058314475.1. Lineage (NCBI taxonomy): Bacteria > Bacillati > Bacillota > Bacilli > Lactobacillales > Streptococcaceae > Streptococcus > Streptococcus sp. ELY_90. The sequence continues at coordinate 130,884 of NZ_JBZFUJ010000006.1, read as the reverse complement.
CGTACCATTGGCATAAAAAGTCGCCGCATTGCCTCCGACATCTCCCATCGAATTAAAAAGATTGATGGTTGATTTTTCCATGTTGGAACTAAAGCTGCTCAGACCCGGATAAGAAGCAAGGAAAGGATCATTTTTTGAGTAAAGAAAACTTGAACCTACCCGATAAAAACCAGCTTTATTTTTCTTTTTAATGACATCAGCCAGCTCTTTCATGTTCTTCGTGACATCTGTAAACTTATAAGCATCTGCATAGGCCATGGTAACCTGTGACAGGTAAGCATTGTAGCCCAATTCAAGCGCAGTGATGAGCGCTAAAAAGGCCCAAACCAGCTTGCTTCTCGGACGCAGAGCAAAATACATCAGAATTAAAAGCCAGCTGAGAAGTGTCAAAGAAACCTGAGTTAATAAGAATCCCTTGCTCAGCAGGTAAAAGGACACAATCACAGCAAAGAGACAGGCTGCAAGAGCTAACAGCCTGCTTTCTTTATAGCGGCTGAGACGTTTCCAAGCAAGAACAGCCAAACTTCCAAAGACAGCCACAAGCAAAATTCCAGTTAAAAAACTGTGATGACCGACAAAACTTGTAACCGCCTTGGGCTGGCTTTTGGCGATATAAGTATAACTGTGATGGATAACATAGTAAGCTGAAGCAAAACTCATAGCTGTTCCTGCCGCCAGTCCTTTCCAGCCCAAACGCTTCTCTTCTTTTAAGGCCTGATAAGCCAAAAGCACCATAAAGAAAGAAACAATCCATGAGAAACGATAGAAGAAACCGGCCGGATTTTGCCCCATGTGCCAGATCTTGCTGGCAAATTCATTGACAATCGAGACAAAGAAAATCACACTGATAAGGCCGGCAGCAATCTTGCGAAACTGATGCGCCTTGGCCTGCGCAAAGTAGAGAAAGAAGCCAACCAAAGCCAAAGCACCCACATAAATATTGGGCAGATTAGGGCCCGCCGACCAGGATGTTTCATTGTCAAAACCGCCAATCATCAATTTGGATAAAATATCCAGCGGATTGATCTGCAGGGCAAAGTTGAAAGTCATTGGACTTTCATAAGCCCCTTTACTGCGCAAAAGGTTCAAAAAGATGGGATAAAGCAAAAAGAAGACCGATGCTATTCCCAGAACAGATGCATAGACAACACGCCAGACAGGCCAAAAGAAGGCTGTCAGTCTCACCTTCCAGTCGCCTTTTTCCGCCAGGCGAGGCGCTGCATAATAGCAGGTATACAAGGCAATAAAAAGACAAATCATGTAGCCCATATAAAAATGCAGCAGCATGGTTAAAGCCAAAAGAAAGATGTATTTGAAAGGCTTAGCGCCATCAATCACTTCTTCCAAGCAGATAATCAGCAAGGGCAGCATAATCATGGCATCGTAAAAGATTGGATTCATCTGATACGAAACAATCATGCCCGACAGGGCATAAGCCGTTGCCATAAGAGGCGGCAGCCACAGATTATAATCCATAGCTTTGTAGCGTTTGACCAAAAGATAGGCAAAGCTCAATCCCATCGCTCCGTAGCGCAGCCAGATCGTCAGAAAGACAGCCCATTTAAATTGGGTTAAAGGCAGCAAAATATACAAGAGATTAAAAGGACTGATGAGATTAAAGCCCCAGACCCCAACCATCGCTCCGCCAATGGACTTGGAAAAGGAATAGAAAAGTCCTGACCAATCTCCAGTCAAAACGGTGTGCTTTAAGAAACCATACAAGCCGATATACTGCTGGCCAAAGTCAACAGCCATCAAGGTATTTCTGCCAAAGGGAAAAACACCCATGAAAATCCAGACCACAAGCATAATCAGCATGGGAAGAAGCGCACTTAAAAGGAGCACCTGAGCCTTTTTATTTTCTTTGAAAGGCAGTCTTTGCTTTTTTTCTTTACGTGTTGCGTGACTCATCCGACTAAATCCTCTTTTGCTTTCTCAATATTAGTCTCATCCACAATATAATGCGGACGCCGTTTCACTTCATAGTAAATCTTGCCGATGTATTCGCCCAAAATGCCTATCGAAATCAGCTGGACACCGCTGAACAAGATAATAGCTGCTAAGGTCGTAAAGTAACCGCTGACCAAAATCTCAGGCTTCACAAAATAAGCAATAAACATGGCTAACAGATACAGCAAGGCAAAACCGATGCAGGCAAAGCCGAACTGAATACAGATACGCAAGGGTTTGTCATTAAAGGAAATAATCCCTTGAAAAGCATAATTCAGAGACCGTCTGAAACCAAACTTGCTCTCGCCGGCTTCGCGAATATGATTTTTGTAAGGAATGATCTTTTCCTTAAAGCCGATCCAGGAAAAAATCCCCTTTGAAAAGCGATTGTATTCCGGCAGGGACAAAATCGTATTGACAGCCTTCCGGCTGAAAAGTTTGAATTCTGAAATACCGTCTGTCAGCTGTACGTCCATCAGATGGTTGGAGAAGCGGTAAAACAGTCTGGCAAAAAAAGTACTTTGTCTTGATTCTCCCTGGCGGTCTCTTTGACCGCTGACTACATCGTAGCCCTCTTTAAAGGCGTCCACAAAATCCGGAATGAGCGCAGGCGGATGCTGCAAATCACCGTCCATCAGCATGACAGCATCGCCGCTCGCATATCTTAAGCCGGACAAAATAGCGCCTTCGCGCCCGAAATTCCGGCTGAAACTGATAAATCTGACTCGCTGATCTCCGCCAGCAATCTGCCTCATAAGCGTTAAAGTCCTATCTTTGCTGCCATCGTTGACATACACCAATTCATAGTCATCAACAGCTTTTCCCAGCATTTCCTGAAGCTGCTTGGAAATCTCGCTATGCGTTTTTTCAATCATTTTTTCTTCATTGTAAAAAGCAACGACGATTGATAATTTCATACAAACCCTTCCTAGTTAATTACTATTTTGAACAAAAAACAGCATTATACCAATTGTATTCTATCATAATTCAAAAGACTTTTCGAGACTTTTTAGCCCATCGTTCAAATCATCTACCGCGAAAGCTTCCGTTTTCTGACCGAAAAGTCTTATTTGGAGTAATCAAGATCCTATTCTAAACTATTTTTTACTAACACAAAGAGGCAAAGACTGTTGTCCCTGCCTCTTTCATCCTATTTTCAATCAATATCAGTTATGATGTTTACGGTAATAGAATAGACCAGTCGCTGAGACAGCTGCAAGACCCAGAAGTGACAAAACTGTGCCGCTTTCTTCGCCTGTGCTTGGAAGTCCCTTGGCACCAGCACTTTGTTTGCCTGATGGCTTACCAGGTTTATTTGAAGGTGTACCTGCTGGAGCTGATGTCGTTGTTTTTTCTGGTTCTTTAGCTTTAGTAGTTGTTTCTTCAGCTTTTGTTGTTTCTGAAGATACTTCTGTAGTCGCCGGAACCTCTGTCGTTGTTGGTTCTTCCGTTGTCGTTGGTGCTTCTGTGGTTGGCTCTTCTGTTGTCGGTGCTTCCGTTGTCGTTGGAGCCTCTGTAGTTGGCTCTTCTGTTGTCGGTGCTTCCGTCGTTGTTGGAGCTTCTGTGGTTGGAGCTTCTGTAGTTGTTTCCCCTTCAGTTGTAGGACCTTCTGTGGTCGGTACTTCTGTCGTGGTTGGAGCTTCCGTTGTTGTTGGAGCCTCCGTTGTTGTTGGAGCCTCTGTTGTCGTCGGTGCTTCTGTTGTTGTTGGCTCCTCAGTTGTAGTCGGTGCTTCCGTCGTGGTTGGAGCTTCTGTAGTAGTTGGCTCCTCAGTTGTAGTCGTCGGTTCTTCCGTCGTTGTTGGAGCTTCTGTGGTAGTAGGCTCCTCAGTTGTAGTCGTCGGCTCTTCCGTTGTCGTTGGAGCTTCTGTAGTAGTTGGCTCTTCTGTTGTAGTCGTCGGCTCTTCTGTTGTTGTTGGAGCTTCTGTAGTTGGCTCTTCTGTTGTTGTAGTTGGTTTTTCCGTCGTCGTTGTCGGTTTTTCCGTTGTTGTGGTTGGCTTTTCTGTAGTAGTTGTTGTTCTTCCGTCCACACCGCCGGCAGCATTAACATTAGCTACAGAATGATTAAATTCTTTACCATGAACAGCTTCTTTATTATTTTCTTTGTACCAAGCTGTACTGTTGTTTTCAAATGTCTTTTGATCAGGATTGTCAACCTTAGTCAAGTACATAATACTATAGCTAGTCAATTGAGCAGCATCTTTTGGAATATAAACACTGATATGGCCGCTGGCCGGATCCGCTGAAATAATTGCTCCGTAATCATTGGCAAGCTGGTTAATACCACTTTGACCGCGATAAGATTTAGGATTATTAGTATAATCAGTTACAGTAATCTCAAAGCTGTCTAAATCCAAGGTTTGACCAGACTGAATGTTGTCTTCAACACGAACTTCTTCATCTACATAAGCTTTTTCATTGTTGATATTCAAGAACCAGCGCACATGATCGGTGTCGTCTGTCTGCATATCCCCAGTCTTGTAGTAGAAAACGCCGGTAGTCCCTGCAGCAGATTTAACGACAGTGACTTCAGCTGTCTTGCCGCCGCTGGTAACTCTAAAGCTGCCGGTATGTCCTTCGGTAGTGTCCGTAAAATCCCGGCCTTCGATTTCAAATTCACCCCAGCCGGTGATGTTTTGCAAACCAGTAATACCGTCATTGAAAGTAACGACTGCTTTGTCTTGCGTTACTACCAAATCACCGACATACTTGCCCTGAACTTCCAGCTTAATGGTTTTACTGTAACCTGATCCTCTGACTGTTCCAGAATTTTCCCAGTTAACAGTAATGGTATCGCCTGCTTTAATGTTTTGAGCATGCTCATCAAACTCAAAGCGAACAGTTGTTTTGCCGCCGTCATTGATTTGAGTCGGCGATACCGTCAGCGATGAAATGTTACTGCTGACATCACTTGCCTGAGCTTTCGTTAAAGCTATGAAAAACATCGGCAAAATGATGGCAACGGTTCCAAAAAACTTTAATAGTTTTAATAAACCTTTTCTTTTCATTTTTTTAGTCCTTTCTGCAACAAAATTGTTACAAGCACATTATAGACGGTTTTCATTTTTTTGTCAACACTAAATTTTCGATTAAAAACAAATAATAAAAAGAAGACCTTTTACGGTCTTCCTTGAGAGTTGTTTAGCCTATATTAGCGCGGTTTGCGGCAGTAGAGCACTCCTGCTCCTGAAACAAAGGCAAGTCCCAGAATTATTAAAGCAACATTATTTTCTGAACCGGTACTTGGAAGGCCGTGTTTAACAGTTTTCTTCCCAGCAGATGACTGACTTGAAGTTGTTGCAGCCGCTGCCTGAGTCGTGGTCTGATCCTTGGCTGTTGTTGTACCTTCGGCAGTAGCATCAGACACTTCCGTTGTTTCACTTTCGGTCGTGCTTACCCCTTCAGTGGTTGCTTCAGTTGTTGATGGCGCTTCAGTCGTAGAAGTCGTCTCTTCGGTTGTGGTTGTTGCCGGAGAGTCTTTCTCATCGACAATCTCTACAGTCGAATTGTCCGCCTTAGCAGTGACCGGATCTGCCAGCTTGTAACCGTCCGGTGCCTTTGTTTCCGTGATGATATACTCATCACTCAGCAATCCGCTGATGGTAGCTGAGCCGGTAGCATCTGTTGTAACAGTGCCGACGACTTCTCCGGTTGATTTGCGGGTAACGGTAAATTCTGCACCTGCCAAAACATTGCCGTCTTTGTCTTTCTTGGCAATTGTCAGGCTGTAGTTGTAGCCGCTGGCTGTTCCGCTGGCTGTTTGGTAAATAACCCCATTATCTGAACTGATGCTGCCGTTTTCAGTTGACGTCGCTGTCGCTGTGTTGAGGATTTTTTCACCATTAACAAGCGGGCGGTCGATTTTAACTTTATAGGAAATGGTAAAGCCCTGAGTGATATTTCCCAGATTGACAGTGAAAGAATTGCCGGACACATTAGCAGAATAGTTTCCAGTAACATCTGTCCTACCGCTTAAAGCCCATTGATTATTGTTATTTTTATACCAATTTCCCGTCTGAATAGCAAAGCTGCCATCAATATAAGACAAACCTTCTGACTTCATCTCATCTGTGATGACAACATTTGACGCAGAAGAATTGCTGGTGTTGACGTTGATCACATAGATGATTTCATTTTTGTCGTAATCAATTTGACCGTACTTATAGAAATCAAGGTCTGCATCGCCGGTACCGACACCGTAGCCGATATTGCCGCTGCCGACTGTAATCTCAGCGCCCCCAACCTGAACTTTTGCAGGGATGTTTGTATCTCCCTTAACAACAGTCGTGTCAGCTTTTACTTGAAAGTTTAAGGTGCCTGTCACATTATCATGTGTGTTGACATAGTCACTGTAGGTCATAGTCAAGGTCTTGGACGCAGCGTCAATGACAGCTGTCGCAACAGTTGTTCCATCTGCAGCTGCAACGTTGAAACTTTGGTTTCTGGTGAAAGCCAGTTCATTGGGCAGCGAAATGGTTGTTGTATCCCCTGCAGCTGCTTCATTTGGAACGGCGAAGTCCAGAGACATCGTTGTCGTGTTGGAACCTGTGATACTCTCTTGAGACAGGCTTGAGTTGGTTACAGTGATATCCACTGTTTTAGCCTCTGCCCTTGTCCCCTTGCTGAACGCTATGACCAGACCGAGAACAGCAATAACAGCCAATAAGCACTTTAAAAATCTTTTCATTTTCTTTTATCTCCTTTTAAAAGAAGTAGTTCCTTTTCCATTTTAACATTTAATTTCTATTTTAACAAAAACTGGCTCTGGCTCGAAAGGACTAAAAGAGCAGAACCAGTCTTTGAACTAAAACTTAACTAAAGTGCTTTTGATAATAAACTATTCCCAGTGCAGAAACACTCACAAGTCCAAGCAAGGACAAGGCAAAGCCGCTGTCTGAGCCGGTACTTGGAAGACCGTTTGAAGCAGCTTTTTTCTTGCCGCTTGCTTGCTTAGAACTAGTTCCGGCTGACGATGTGGTCGCTGCCGGCGCCTGAGTGGTGTCGGATTCTGTTGTCGTCGTTTCCTCAGTCGTAGTCGGCACTTCTGTGGTTGTGGCTGCTGTTTCTGTCGTCAGGTTTTCAGTGGTACTTGGAATTTCTGTAGTTGTCGGAGTTTCTGTTGTCGTTGCTGGACTTTCTGTTGTTGTGAGCCCTTCTGTTGTTGACTCACTCTGTGTCGTTGTTTCAGCAACGTCGCTTGTCGTGGTTGCACCTTCAGTCGTAGAAATGACTGCTTCAGTAGTCGTTTCAGCCGCTGTTGTTGTGCCTTCAGTCGTAGTGGCTGGAGTTTCTGTCGTTGTCGGCTCTTCCGACGCTGTGGTGCTTTCAGCTGTCGTTGTTGGAGCCTCAGTGGTTGTTGGCTCTTCTATTGTTGTGGTTGCCTCTTCAGTCGTCGTTGTGCTTTCAGTTGTCGTTGTCGGAGCTTCTGTCGTTGTGGTAGGCTCCTCTGTCGTTGTCGTCGGAGCTTGCGTTGTTGTAGTCGTTTCCTCAGTCGTTGTGGTTTCCGGAATCTTTTCATTAACAACATCTTTTGTGACAGTCTTGCTGCTGCCAAAGTCTTCTTCTGAAATCTTGATGCTTTCACCTGAGAGCTGATAACCGTCCGGAGCTGTTTTTTCTGTAATAGTGTAGGAATCTTTCAGCAAACCAGGGACGGTGATATTTCCTTCAGCGTCTGTGGTAAATTCTCCAATGACCTGACCGTTGGCATCACGAGTGACAACAAAGACAGCACCTGCCAATGGATCATTGTCCTTATTTTTCTTGTGAAGCTTAATTGAATAAACGTAACCTTCAGCAGTTCCTCCGGATTCTCTGTAGGTTTGCCCGTAGCTAACATTTGTTATCTTTTGACCGTTAGATGTCAGCGAAGCTGTATTGTTCAGAACTTCACCGTCACTCAGCTTATAATCCGCTGTGGCATCGTAGGTGATAAGATAGCCGTCTGTTTCAGCGATATCGCCTAAGTTAATTTCAAAGCCGGTATCGCCTTGGAAATTAACGCTAAATTGATTGGTGACATCAGTACTATTTTGGAGTTCCCATTCACTGCCTTTAGTGCCCCAAGTTCCCTTTTGAATCTTAAAGTTTCCTTCAACATAGGTAACCCCTGATGATTTTAAGAGATCTGTAATAACGGCAGCAGGGAAGTTTTTACCGGAACGGTTAACCGGGATCTGATAGTGGATAACCCCTTGGCTGTCTATCCAGCCGGACTTGGTCAGATCACTTGTTTTGGCTTCTCCGACACCTGTGAAGTCAACAGTGCCGGCATTGACAACCTTGCCTTCAACTTCGATAGTGACAGGGATCGTTTCTTTTTGTGTCACTACTGTGTGATCCACAAGAACATTGAAATAGAAACTGCCTGTGACATCAGAGTGTGTTTCGGCATAGTCTGTATAAGTCAGCGTAGCTGTCTTGGTATTAGCATCAAGCTTAGCCGTAGCCACGGTATTGCCGTCCTTGTCTTTAATCTCAAACTCTTCTGAGCGATTGAAGCGCAGCTTTTCCGGCAGTGCGATAGTTGTTGTGTCGCCTTTTTTGACAGTGTTATTAGGCAGGCTGAAGTTAGCACTGAGGCGGAAGTTTTCCCACTTATCAAGGGTGCCGTCCAAAGGATTGCCTTTTCCATCTGTAATGTTTACAGAAGTAATCACATTATCCCGTGCCTCTGCCTGAGCTTTGATATTTTTAGCAGCAAAAACACCGAAAACAAAGGTCAAAGACAGAGAAAGAAGTACGATTATCTGAGTAAGCCCCTTCTTTTTCATAATAAGTTCCTTTCACATTAGATTAAAAATTAAGAATTCTAAAAAACGCATTACTTTTTATAACTTTACAAAAAAAAAAACATTATGTCAATAGCTTTAACTTTAAATTAGTTTTTGTAATAATTTTGTAACTTCCAGCTTCTTATTTTTCTCATTTTCAGATTTGATGAAAACAGCAATTCATATTATAATGAGAGCATACAAACATATCCCAGAGAAAGAATTGACCATGTCTCAAAATTTACTTACTGCCTTTGTACTCACTGCCATTGCAGGTCTCTCAACCGGCATCGGCAGCCTCATCGCCTTTGTTGCCAAGCACACCAACAAAGCTTTCTTATCTGTCAGCCTGGGGTTTTCTGCCGGTGTTATGATTTATGTTTCCATGATTGAGATTTTTCCAACTGCTCAGGATATTCTGATTAAAGCACTGGACAAAAGAAGCGGTTCCTGGCTGACTGTTCTGGCCTTTTTCGGCGGCATGTTTTTAATTGCCATTATTGATAAATTGATCCCTTCTGAGGAAAATCCCCATGAAATTAAAACCGTTGAAGAAGAGGAACAAAAACCCGGAAAACTCATGCGCATGGGACTAATGACAGCTATCGCCATTGCTATTCATAATTTCCCTGAAGGCTTAGCAACCTTTATCTCTGGTTTGCAGGACGCAAGCGTTGCTATCCCTATCGTTGTGGCTATTGCTATTCACAACATTCCTGAAGGCATTGCGGTTTCGGTACCCATTTATCAGGCAACAGGCTCTAAGAAAAAAGCTTTCACCTATTCTTTCCTGTCTGGTCTGGCTGAGCCTTTAGGCGCTCTTATCGGCTGGTTTTTGCTGATGCCCATTATGAACGACATTGTCTACGGTGCTATTTTTTCAGGAGTCGCCGGTATTATGATTTTTATATCTCTGGATGAACTGCTGCCGGCCGCTGAAGAATACGGCAAGCACCACTTGGCCATCTACGGTTTGATCTCCGGTATGATTGTCATGGCTATCAGCCTTTTGCTCTTTATCTAAGATCAGTTAGTAAGGAAATCTATGAAATTTTTAATCCCAACAGCTAAGGAAATGAAAGAAAGCGGTGCTTTCTCTCCGCAAGAACTTCCGGCTAAAGCCCGGCCTATTATCAGCCAGCTTGCAGCCTTGTCTTTGGATGAGCTTGCCGAGGTCTATAAGATCAAGCCTCAGGCTGCTGAGGTCGAATACGAGCGTCTGCAGGCCATTCAAAAGGGACAGGCACCAGCCTATCCCGCACTTCAGCTCTTTAACGGTCTCATGTACCGCCATATCAAACGCAAGAACCTGTCCCTTGATGAGAGAAGCTTTCTGAAAGACCATCTCTTTATAACATCTGCTCTTTATGGTATTATCCCTGCTTTTGAAAAAATCGTTCCTCATCGCCTTGATTTTAATACTAAGATCAGCGTTGAAGGAGCATCTCTTAAAAAGTACTGGCGTAAAGACTACGACCGCTTTGTCTTAGAAAACGATAAGCTCATTTCACTCTTATCCAGTGAGTTCACGGATGTCTTTTCACCCAGCGTGCGCAGCCGGCTGACAGCTGTCAAATTTTTAGAGGAACGAGGCGGCAGCTTGAAAACACATTCGACCATCTCCAAAAAAGCCAGAGGAGATTTTCTGACGCAGGCCATGCATGAACAATGCCAAACCATTGAAGACCTGAAAAGCCTGTCCTTTGACGGCTTTCAGTATCAGGCAAATCTCTCCAAGGCCAAAGAACTTGTCTTTGTTAAGAAGCGACATGGCTGAGATTCTCCAATTCAGATCATAAAAACGAGGCAGACCTTCTGCCTCGTTTTAGGTTACTTAGGAATTGACAGCTTGACTGAGTTGGTTTGAAAGATTCCGGATGTTTTTGGTTTAAATCATATCAGTCCTGTCAACCTGTTCATAAGTCTCTTTGCCGTCATTGAGTTTATCCCAAATAACAACCTCACCTTTAGCCAGTGATTTAGGAACATCAATAATACGCTGATTGGAAGACCCGCGAAACTGCAGCATGAGGTTCTTTTTTGATTTGTCAAAACGTCCATCTACTAGAATGTCAACCAGCCCAAGCATCTCCAGTTTATCCGGCGTCTCCAGCATCAGCTCTTCCCAAGTATAGCCCGTCCAGGACCAGATATCCTTTTCCGGCAGCTCCTTGCAAATGCGTTTAAGCAAAGGAATGAGAATCCCCGTATTTAAAAACGGCTCACCGCCTAAAAGCGTCAAGCCCTGTACATAGGGCTGAGCCAGATCTTCCATGATTTGCTCTTCCAGCTCCTGTGTATAGGGAATTCCGGCCTTAAAGGACCAAGTAGCCGCATTATAACAGCCTTCACAGTGAAACATGCAGCCGGATACATAGAGTGAATTGCGCACGCCTTCACCATCAACAAAGTTAAAGGCCTTGTAATCAATAATCCGACCTTGACTCAGCTCTTCACTTTTCCATTCTCCGGGCTTAGGTGTGTTCCATGTCATCTTTCTCCTCCAAATCTATCCAATAGCGCTCCACCTGATCTCTGACATCTTCCAAAATACCGCCGTTGGCCAAAATGACCGCTCGGCTGGCCGGATTGTCATCACGGCAGGTAAGGAGAACTTGTTTAATATTTTTCGCTTCAGCTTCCAGCAGACCCAGACGCAGCGCTTCCTTAGCATAGCCCTTGCCGCGCGCAGACGGCCGAATGGAATAGCCAATGTGCCCGCCTTGACTCAGCAAAAGGTCATTGAGACGCAGGCGGATGTGCAGAAAGCCCAGTGCCCGTCCCTCATCATCAAAAGAAACCAGCTGAATAGCGGGAACGAAGCCATCAGGAATACCGACACCCATCTCATAGGCTAAGTTGGTCTGCAGCCAGTCCTCATAGTCAAAATCTTCCTTCCAAAAGCCGCCGTCATGGGCGGACCGGCTGTCCGTAAACTCCTCTATCATGTCAAGAACAGCTTTTTTGTCTTTAAGAGTTGGTCTTCTTAGCTCCATTGGCAGTCTTTCCTTTTCCCAAGAACTTTTCACGCAGAGCTTGTGCACGGGCCTTTTTAGTTTGAGCATTCATCCCTTGGGCATGCTTTTCATGAAAACGCTGGACCTGCGCTTTGCCCTTATCATCTAATTGGTACTTTCCCATTTTTTCTTTTCTTTCTAGTTATGTTAAATTTCAAATATTGCGCACCTGCAGCTTCCTAACAGTCTGCAAGCAGTTTGCAGACTGCAGGCCTAAAAGCTAAAAAAGGGACGGGAAACAACTTTCCCAATCCCTCTCACCATTTCAGCAAACTGACAGCCAAAGTATCACTCTTGATCGTCTACCCAAACAAAGAAGCAGGCAATACCGTGCAGATGATGCAGCCGTTCAAAAGTCTGCTCCCCGAGTCTCCAAAATTGACTCGGCAAAAGCTTGCTAATACAAGAAACAAGTTTAATTATTATGTCCCGGATTCTTGATGGTTGAGCCGTTCATGTGTTTTACACGAGCTGAAATTTCCTTGTGACGGCCATTGACCATAGGACGAGCCTGAGGATTGCCAAGGTAACCGCAGGTTCTCTTGACTACATCGGCAGTCTTAGGGTCTGTGTTACCGCAGTTCGGGCACATAAAGCCACGCTCTGTCGGTGTAAAATCACCTTCAAAACCACAGTCATAGCAGCGATCAATCGGCGTATTAGTTCCCAGATAGCCAACACGGTCATAGGCATAGTCCCAAACAGCTTCAAGTGCTTTAGGGTTTTGCTGCAGTACAGGATACTCGCAGTAGTGAATAAAACCGCCTGTCGCACCCGCTTCCGGATAGTCTTTTTCGAAATCTAATTTTTCAAACGGTGTTGGATTTTTACGCACATCATAGTGGAAGGAATTTGTATAGTATTCTTTGTCCGTAATATCTTTGATGACACCAAATTTTTCTGTATCTAAACGACAGAAGCGGTCTGTCAGACTTTCAGACGGTGTTGAATAAACAGAGAAATGGTAATTATATTCATTAGACCATTTACCGCAGAGATCCTTCATCTGACGGATAATATCAATAGTAAAGTCCTTAGCTGCTGGATTGGTTTCCCACTCACCGCCATAAAAAACGGTAGCGACTTCGTACAGTCCGATGTAGCCAAGTGAAACTGTCGCCCTGCGATCCTTGAACAATTCATCTACTGAATCGTCCTTGCCAAGACGTTTGCCAAAAGCACCGTATTGATAGAGGATAGGCGCGTTAGCAGGCGTAGCTTCTTTAACACGGTTGACCCGGTAAACAAGCGCGTCTTTGGCAATAGCCATTTTTTCGCTGAAAATATCCCAGAATTTATCAATATTTCCGTTGGATTCAAGAGCAATACGCGGCAGGTTAACAGTTACCACACCGAGATTCATCCGGCCGGAATTCACTTCAACGCCATTTTCATCTTTCCAGCCTTGAAGGAACGAACGGCAGCCCATAGGAACCTTGAAAGAACCTGTCAGCTCAATAATCTTTTCGTAAGACAGCATATCAGGGTACATGCGCTTAGTGGCACATTCAAGCGCTAACTGCTTGATATCATAGTTTGGTGTCCCCGGTTCCAGATTAAGACCGCGCTTAACAGTGAAAATGAGCTTCGGAAAGATAGCTGTACGGTGCTCACTGCCCAGCCCTTTAATCCGAATATTAAGAATAGCCTTTTGAATTTCACGTTCAAACCAATCCTTACCTAAACCAAAACCTAGTGAGGTAAACGGTGTTTGCCCATTAGAGGTGAAGAGAGTATTGATTTCATATTCTAAGCTTTGCATGGCATCATAGATGTCTTTTTTGGTCTTTTCACGCGCATATTCTTCTTGCTTGTCCTCAGCAACCCATTTTTGAGCATCCTTTAAATGCTTTTTATAATTGAGTTCTGCATAAGGAGCCAAGGTTTCATCAATGCGGTCAGCAGAACAGCCGCCATACTGGCTGGAAGCTACATTTGCAATGATTTGGGAAATCTGAGCTGTCGCTGTCTGGATAGACTTAGGACTTTCAACTTCGGCATTGCCAATCTTAAAACCAGACTCCAGCATACCCTTGAAGTCAATCAAACAGCAGTTGGTCATCGGCGTATAAGGGCTGTAGTCCAAATCATGGTAATGAATATCCCCTTTAAGATGCGCATTGGCAACATGCTCAGGCAGCATCTTAAGGCCGATTGATTTGCCGACAATACCAGCTGTTAAATCGCGCTGGGTGTTGAAGACATCACTGTCTTTGTTAGCATTTTCATTGACAACAGTCTGATCCTTATTAATCAATTTATCAATGGTAAAATTGATATCAGTGGCTTGAGAGCGCTCAAAATCACGTTTTGCACGATAATTAATATACTCCTGAGCAATAGTGTATTCTCCGGCCTCTAGGAGTTCATGCTCTACAATATTTTGAATTTCATAAATTTTAATATTTTCGCTAAAACGCTCATAAATTTCAGCAACAACCCGATTCGCAATATCCGATAATTTTGCCTCAATAAACGGCGTCATCGGTGTCACCTGATTACTTGCTCTGACGATAGCCTGATAAATTTTGTCCTTGTCAAAAGCAACTTGACGGCCATCACGTTTAATGACAATCATAGCAGGTTTAGCAAAAATATTTTCTGTTTCGAGTGCAATCATAGGTCTCTCTCCTTACAAGAGCTATTATAACACAAGAAAGAAAAAAATCAATATATTGTGGCAAAAAAAGTTATCAGACACAATATATTGATTTTTAGGTTATTTTCGCTTGTAAACAGTGAAGTCGGGGCTTGTCTTCAAGGAAATCGCTTTATAATTTTTTCTAAAATTATTTTTTAAGACACTCGGCAGCCGATCTGCAGTTTCATTAACCAAAACATAGGAAGCTTCATTTTGCAGCAGTTCATCTTCCAGCGCTTTTTCATTAGATTCTTTAACCGTATTGATTGCAGGCAGAGGAAACTGTGAACTTGAAAGACGGTTGGCATCCAGATAAATCTTGGCACTGGAATCCCAGACATAGATTTTGGAATCCTTGTCAGTATTTTCTCTGATATAATCGGCTGCCTGTGCCCGCTCCTGATTTAAACCATAAGAGGAAACATAGTGAACAACCGGCTGAGCCAAACCGTAAACAAACAGCAGGCAGGGCAGGTAAAAATGCCCCAGTAAAAACAGTTCAAAGACTCTGCGCGACAGCCGTCTGTGCTGCTTACGGCGGCGCGACCTGCGCCTCTGGGATTCCTTATACTTATCATCAAGATAAAGTCCCGTCAAAACCAGCCCAAACGGCAGAAGCAGTAAGAACTGATAGGTCGCAAAACTTTGTGACAGCAAAATGAAAATCAGGCTGAAAACAAAGCTTAGAAAGACAATTGATTTGACCAAGTCATCCCGATCGGTCTCCCGCTTAATATGATTAAAGAAGGTCAAAGCTCCCATTAACAGACCCGAAGCAAAGAGCACAAAGAGCTGGAAGAGAATTGTCAGCAAGACATCCTCTTTGCCCAGTGCAAAATAAGTAAAATAATAAGTTCCGGCCTGAGAAACATAGGATGACAGGATCTGCATGTTTAAGACAAAATAGCCGAAGGTATAAAATACCAAAAGGCCGCCAAACAGCAAGCAGAGAATCTGATAGAAACCGTGGGCATAACGACGGTTTTTAATGTTATGAACACAGATGACAGCCAAGGAAACCAGCCAGAAAAACAGGGTTCTGGGCTCAATTAAATAGGCAAATGCTCCTGTCAGACCATAAACGATAAAGCCCTCATCCCTTGTCAGTCCCGCAAAATATTTCGTCAAAAACCACAGCGACAGCAAGACAAAAGGCATGGCAAACTGAACAGGGTAAAGACCGCCAAAGCCCAAGGCAAAATTCCCCAGATAAAAAAGCAGTATGGTATTGATAGCTACTTCTTCTTTATCTGTCATATGGTAGACAATCTTATAAAGGTAGATCCCTGAAAAGTAAAAGGCGGCGAACTGGACAAAGATCAGCCAGAAACTGCTTCCTAATAAATAACTCAAAGAAATCAGTCCATAATAGACAAAGCCGCCCGTCGAAAAAATATCACTGTAAGGCAAATGGTTCTGGGCCATCATAAAGCCAGTATAGAGATTCTGGGATTGCACAGCATTGCTGAAATCAGTGAAAACAGGCATAGCCACACTAAAAAAGCTGACAAAAGCGCTGAATATGACAATATAAAGCCGGTGCAGAGAATCAACTTCTGCAGGGCTGTTGCTTTTATCAGAATCCTTACGAATATTTTGGTCTGCTGATATTTCGTTGCTGTATTTTTCTTGTCGTTTATCCAAACTGGTTCTCCTTGAATTTTCCTATTAAAAGTATAACAAAATCTACTTATTAGTCAATTTATCTAAGATAAAAGCATAGGTCAAAATATCTCTGAAACGGTGGCAGGACTTCTCTTTGTAAGCTTTCAAAAATAATTCTTCCTCTTTAGTCAGATCCTTCTTCTTGCTCATTGTGCACCCCTTTTAGCTATTCGTAAAAAGCAAAAAGAAAAAGCCTGATTGCCTCAGACATTTCTAGATTAGTTATCGTCTTCATCCAGGAAACTGTTGAAAACTTCTTCAATCATATCCCATTCAGCATCAGCGTCTTCCGGAATCGGCTGCAAGTCGCCTTCTGTACCGTCTTCATTTTCGATAAATGAATAGGCCTGAATTTCAATCTGACCGTCAGCATCTTCTTCTGCTCCGGCCGGCACTAAAAGAACATAATTTTTTCCAAATTCTTCTTTTCCGTCAATGGTTAAGAGAATTTCAAACAGGGTCTCATTTCCCTGCTCATCAACCAACGTAATGAGGTCATGTTCTTGCTCATGATCATGATGATGTGACATAATCGCCTCCTATTATCTTTCATTTATTAAACAGCTTTTCTTCCTGCGAAGAAAACATAAATCATCTGGTGACAGCTGCTAAGCAGTCAGGCCTAAAACATTCGGTCTAAATAATTTTGTAAAATCAGCTGAGCTGCCAGCTTATCAATAACTTTTTTACGTTTGCCGCGGCTGACATCAGCCTGCTCAACCAGCATTCGTTCTGCCTGAACAGTGGTCAGGCGCTCATCCTGATAATCAACAGGCAAACCAAAACGTTCCTTGATTTTTTCGCCATAGGCTCTGCTGGCTTCCACACGCGGACCGCTTGTATTGTTCATGTTTTTAGGCAGACCTACTACAAATTTTTCCACCCTGTATTCTTTGACCAGGTCAGCCAAGCGCTCAAGACCGAATTCTTCGTTGGCTTCATTAATGGCGATGATTTCAACTCCCTGCGCTGTGAAACCCAGAGGATCGCTAATTGCAACACCAACTGTTTTTGAACCAACATCCAGCCCCATTATTCTCATCCTAAATCAATCCCGTTTCCTTGTAAATAATAACGTACCAATTCTTCGACAATTTCATCGCGTTCATATTTACGGATTTGATTGCGAGCATCATTATAACGAGGCACGTAAGCAGGATCACCGCTCAAAACATAACCGACAATCTGATTGATTGGATTATAACCCTTTTCCTCCAGTGAACGATAAACATGTGTCAATGTTTCACTGATTTCTTTCTTATTTCCATCGTCAAGGTTAAAACGAACTGTTTCATCTGTAAATCCCACAATAACACCTTCTTTCTCATAGGGAATATCATGTTACATTATATCTTATTTTCAGTATTTTCACAAGGATAAGAGCCACATATCTCAAATTAGAAGCCACATAGCCGCAAACGCTGGTCTCTCTTTCAAAAATTCTATATACTAAAGACAAAGGAAGGAAAGCTATATGAAACTAGAAGTTATTAAGGATGCTCAGCTAAAAGAAACCCTGATTAAAATTTACACAGCGCAGATTGATTTACAAACTCAGGAAATTATTGATTTTATCGAGAAAAAACCTTATTTTATCTATGGCTACAAAAACAAGCGGCTGGAATTTATCAAGACTGAAAACATCATTCGGATTTTCACTGAAAACAAACATGTTTTCATTCAAACCCTAACGGACACCTATTTGGCCAAACAAAGAATTTTTTACTTTGAGCAGCACTTAAATTCAAATTTCATTCGGATTTCACAGGGAGAAATAATCAATATCAAATACATAAAACAACTGGATCTGACCATTAAAGGCAGCATTGAAGTCACTTTAAAAAACGGCTTTGTCAGTTTTGTATCCAGACGCAGTTTAAAGCGCTTTAAAGAAAAATTAAAAATTTAAGGAGGAAACCTACCATGAAAATCGCTAAACACATTATCAGTTATGCTTTTATTGGAATGGGAATCGGCTCATTCATAAACTGTCTCATCACTACCCTCTTTTTTCCAAACAGCAGCTCTCTGGGAATCCCAAGTTTCACTCACATGTTTTCATCAGCCTCACAGGCCGGCGCTGTTCAGCTTTTAATCTTCGCGCTTCTTGGAATACTTCAGGGAGCGGCAGGAAGGCTTTTTAAAAATGAAAGATTAAGCCTGCTGTCTGCAACTGCAATTCATTATTTTCTAATCCTTATCCCGCTTGTTCTTTCAGGTATTTACCTGCATTGGTTTAAAATGGCTTGGGCAAGTTTTGGTTTATTCTTGCTCCTTGCGTCTATCATTTATAGCTTCATCTATCTCTTCCTCTATTTGACACAAAAAAAAGACATCCAAGAAATCAATGAGCGTCTCAGTCAGATCTAAACAGCAGAACGATAAGGTATTCTTAGATCGTTTATCACGCTGGAATAACTATCTTTAAAAAAACAAAGTCTGGGAAAGACAGCTATAGCAGCCGTCTCTTCCAGACTTACTGTTGAATAATCTTCGTTGCACCCTCTCTTTTGAGAGCAGCGATATAAAGTTTTGGTGTTAGTCTCGTCATTCTTGATAAATCACCGAAACTGCTTCCAACTGCTGACAAGGCATCCCTGTCAATATTTGGAATATCAAAAGTAAAGGTTACCTTTGCTTCGTAGTTTTCTGTAACATCAATATCCAAGGCTACGCCTCGGACAGTTTTGAGCTTTTGAATATCCGGATTGACATCCATTTGTTTTTTCAAAAGTGCCCGTACTTCTTCTAAACTGTGATTCTTTAAGGTTGCTGTTGTCTGCTCATCATAAGGCTGGATGACTTCCATCTTAATGGTAAGAAACTTGTCGCCTTGATAGGTCAGCGTGTGCGTATGCCTTTGATCAGGCATGTCACTTTTAGACTTATACGTATAGGTATAGGCCTCAGTGACAACCTCTTTTTCGTCTTCAGTTGTTGTGGCTGTGTCAGATTCGTTTGTCTTTTTAGGCCGTTTTCTGACTATTTTTTCAGATTCTGCTTGCTTTGAAGACAGATTCTTAACCAAATGTACCGGAACACAAGCGGTTAAAAACAAACCAGTCAGCAGCAACAGCGTTAATTTTTTTATCAATACTCAATCTCCCCTGCCTTATCAGCGGTATTATGTTCTTTTTCTGTAAGCAAAGAGAAAGAGCAGCAGTATTATAACCCCCATCAATATCCCTGAAAAAGGCATGGTCGGCTCAAAAACGAGAGCAAACAGGCGATATGGAGCTATCAGGGCTTCTTTTATCCTTGCACCCTGTTTAATATCTAAAACAACAAAGGCACCGTAAGTCAGCGTAAAAAAGACAGCTGCATAACGAACAAAACTAAGCACAACCAAGGACCAACCACTTAACTTAGTTCTGGACAGTAAGAGCAGAAATCCCGATATATAAGCAAAAGGAAGAATGGTCAGCCACTGAGACCGATAAAAATAAAGCACAGCCAGTGAGACAATAAAAACCAGACCAAGGCCAATTTTATAATACAGCCAGAACGGGGCTAACTTTTTTTGTTTTTTGTTACTTCTTCTCATGCTTTTTCTCCTTAATTCCAGTATAGCATAATTTAAAGGAAAAAAAGTAGGGATATCAAAAAAATTAAAGCCCCTTTCCCATCGTTTTGTCTGCCCTCAGCAATCGCAGCAATGATCTGATAAACTGCTAGCCCTTATTTGTACTGTTTTTAACATAAAATCCAATCGTCATGCGGCAATTTCAACATCCTTTAAGCCCAAACAAGAACTTGCTGCTGCATGCCAGTCACGGCAACAAAAAAGCCGGAGCTTTGTGCTGTGCCAACCGTCAGTTTGTTATCTGACTTTAAGGTACAGTACATGCTCCAGCTTATTACTTTTACAAAGCCGCACGCAAACGAGCTTCTGTATTTTCAACATTGCGGATAGCCCGCGGCAAGAAAGCGCGAATATCATCTTCTTTGTAGCCGACCTGAAGACGTTTATCATCAATCAAAATAGGGCTTTTAAGAATTCGTGGATTTTCCTGAATCAAATCAATAACTTCGTTGAGGCTCAAATCATCAATATTACAGTTGAGAGCCTTGGCATAGCGATTTTTCGAGGACACAATACTTTCAATCCCATTTTCAGTTTTCGAAAGGATATTGAGAATTTCTTCTTTGGTCAGTATATCTTTTGCTAAGTTTTGTTCTTTATAAGGGAGTTTGTGAGCATTAAGCCATGTTTTTGCTTTCTTGCAACTTGTACAGCTTGAAATTGTATAAATTTTAATCATGTTTCAATCTCTCCTCTCTTTCCTTACAGGATAATACTATCTTAGCATAATTCATTAAATAAATAGTCGGTCTCTGGACCTATTTTTACTTAATCTTCCAATTCGATAGCATCATCAAGTTCAAGAACGAGATCTTGATCAGATTGATCGGTATTTTCTTCTTTAGAAGTCTGCTTTGAATCAGATTCACTGTCTTCAATTAAACCATACTGAACACGGACTTTATGATCAATTTCATCAAAAATGTCAGGATTATCGGCCAAGAATTTTTTGGCATTTTCTGAACCTTGACCAATCTTTTCGCCGTTATACGAATACCATGCACCGGCCTTTTGAATAATGCCTAAATCACTGGCAATCTTGACCAGCTCACCCGTGCGGGAAATCCCTTCTCCGTACATAATTTCCACAAAGGCTTCCTTAAACGGCGGAGCAACCTTATTTTTGACAACCTTAATTTTGGTTTCCTTACCAATGTTGCTGTCTTTTTGATCGCCTGTTCCCTTAATCTGAGTATTGCCGCGAACATCCAGACGCACAGAGGCATAGAACTTCAGCGCACGCCCGCCGGGTGTTGTTTCAGGATTTCCAAACATCACTCCGACTTTTTCACGCAGCTGGTTGATAAAAATAGCAATAGTCTTTGTTTTATTGATTGATGCCGACAGTTTACGCATAGCCTGACTCATCATCCGTGCCTGAAGACCGACATGGCTGTCACCGATATCACCGTCAATTTCTGCACGCGGTACAAGAGCCGCAACCGAGTCAACAACGACTAAATCAACAGCACCTGAATCAATCAGCTGACCGGCAATTTCCAGTCCCTGCTCCCCTGAATCCGGCTGCGACAGCAAGAGTTCATCAATATTAACGCCCAAAGCTGCGGCATAGGCCGGATCCAAAGCATGTTCTGCGTCAATAAAAGCAGCAATTCCGCCGTCTTTTTGCGCCTGAGCAACAGCATGAAGGGCTACTGTTGTTTTCCCTGATGATTCCGGACCGTAGATTTCAACAATACGTCCTTTAGGATAGCCGCCGGCACCCAGAGCAATATCAAGCGCCAGACTGCCTGAACTCATGACTTGAACTTTTTGTTCAGCTCGTTCGCCAAGCCGCATCACAGCACCTTTACCGAAGTCTTTTTCAATGTTTTTTAAGGCAGTATCAAGCGCTTTTTTACGCTCGTCTCCAAATTTTTTGGTAATTTCTTCTGTCTTTTTTGTTTTTTTTGCCAATCTTTTTTCTCCTATTTTTTAAAGTTCCAAGACCGTCATTTTATTATACTAAATTTTTATCAGATAATAAAGTTTGACGTACTAAATTAAAAGCATGTAAAACGGCAATATAACGCACATCCGAACGGCTGCGTCCGCCGATTGAAACTTTGCGTGACAGCGTTCCCTGGGCACTTGACAGGCCGATAAAGACTGTCCCGGCCGGCTGATTTTCCAACTGATCGGGACCGGCTACTCCGGTCAAGGAAACAGCCAGATCTGCTCCGGTCAGAAGCCGTGACTGCTCCGCCATTTTTTGAGCGGTAAAGTCACTGACAACACCGTGTTTTTTTAATTCTTCAATCGGAATATCCAGCATCTTAGCCTTTTCTTCAATACTGTAAGTCACAAAGCCGCCCTTAAAAATATCCGAAGCTCCTGCAAAATCTGCCAGTCTTGCTTGAAACAGCCCTGCAGTTAAACTTTCGGCTGCTGTAATTGTTTTTCCCTGCTCTTTAAGCAGTTCAAACACAGTCTGCGCCAATGAATTATCCTCTCCATAGCCGTAAAGATAGTCAGACAGACGGTCAATCGCTAAAATCTCTGTTTCCACCTGATCCAGCTTAACATCCGCTTCTTCTTGACTGTGGGCTTTTGTTGACAGCCGAATCGTTACTTCTCCGGTCTTGGCATAAGGAGCAATAGTAGGATCGGTCTGACTGTCAATCAGATCGTGCAGCAAGGTCACCAAGCGGCTCTCACCAATGCCGAAAAAGCGCAGCACGCGCGAGTAGAGCTGCTCGGATGTCTCAGACAAATAAGGCAGGAGTTCCTGGTTAACCATGGGCTTCAATTCGCTAGGCGGTCCAGGCAGTACAATATAAGTCACTCCTTCAGCTTCTAAAATACCGCCTACAGCTAAGCCGGTCGCGTTAGGGAGCGGTCGGCTTCCTGCAACAATCTGTGCCTGACGTTCATTGTTGGGCGTACGTGCTGAGGCCGGACGAGAAGCAAAAAATTCATCCAGACGAACCTGAGCAGCCTTATCAAAAACCAGCTCTCTTCCTAAAAATTTTGCCAAGGTCTGCTTGGTCAAATCATCTTCAGTAGGTCCCAGACCGCCGCAGAGCACTACTAAATCACTGCGTCCTTTAGCGATGTTCAAAACCGACAAAAGCCGCTCTTCATTGTCACCTACGGCTGTCTGAAAATAAACATCAATGCCGGACTGCGCCAGTTTTTCCGATAAAAACTGCGCATTGGTATTGACAATCTGTCCCATCAAAATCTCTGTTCCTACAGCAATAATCTCAGCTTTCATATTGTTACCTACTTTATCTATTCGTAATATCGCTTTATTTTATCACAAAATAAGCTTAATTTCTCATTTTTGCTAAATTTGCTAAGGGCCAAACAGCAACCCAGCCTACTCTGCTTGTACCATTCTAAATCAGAAAGTCCTTTCTCTGACAATAAAAAAGACAAGGACTGCTGTCCCTGTTTTTCATGGTGATTTATTTGCCCTGCCTGTTGTCTGTTGTCGTTGACATCTGCAGATTTAGCAGACCGATCCTCGGCGTTAATCCTTTGCTTTATTGGGATTAAAATCGCAGTTTGCTTCATGGTCATTAATTAAACCGGCCGCCTGCAAATAGGAATAAATGCAGACAGGTCCGACAAATTTAAAGCCCTTCTTTTTTAAATCCTTCGAAAGTATCTCGGATAAAGCTGTCTTATTTGGTATTTCTCGGTAGTCTTCCACCTTATTATTAATGCTTCTGCCATGGACAAAGGACCAAAGATAGGCATCAAAACTGGAATACGCTTCTTGAATTTTTAAAAAGGCCAGCGCGTTGGCACGGGTAGAATAAATCTTGAGCTTATTGCGAATAATCTCAGGGTTGGCAAGCAGCCTATCCAGTTCTTGATCGGACATGCGAGCCACTTTTTGGACATCATAGTTATGAAAAGCTTTTTTGAAAGCGGTACGTTTATTGAGGACTGTCTCCCAGGACAGGCCTGCCTGATAGGTCTCTAGGCACAGTAATTCAAATAGTTTTTGATCATCATGGAGCGGCTGCCCCCATTCTTCATCGTGATAAGCAATATATAAAGGATTGTTTTCCTTAACCCAGCCGCAGCGCTGCATAATAACCTCCTGTAATGAAAACGGCAAAGCTCAGCCCTTATTTTATAAGCATTTTTAGAGATGACTTGATATAATTTTCTGCCGTATCAGTCGTTCCTTCAAAGAATGTCCGAATTTTTTTCAGTTCCTTAGCCTTATAACCCAGTGCCAAAAGAGCTTCCATAGCTTCTTCCAGGTCCTTGTTATCCTGAGCCGAAGATTTGCTCTTTGTGCCAGCTGTCGGCTGTTTGGCATCAGCAAACTTACCGGCCAGATCCAAAACCATTTGCTGGGCGGTTTTTTTCCCAATCTTTGGAAATTTCATGAGGTAAGTCACATCGCTCTTATCAATAGCAGCTACCAAGCCGTCATTATCATCAGCTGCAATAATGGCAAGCGCTGACGTAGGCCCAATTCCTGAGACAGAGATGAGATTAAGAAAAACCGATTTTTCGTCCTCTGTATGAAAGCCATAAAGGAGCTGAGCGTCTTCGCGCACGACATGATGCAGGTAAATTCTCAGTTCCTGATTCATCTGTTCTGAAAAGCTGTAAGGGTTGGCAACGTTAATGATATAACCCAAACCGCCTGCTTCAACAACAATATATTTTGCTGTGATTTTTGTCAATTTCCCTTTGATATAATCGAACATGTTTTTTTACCTCTCTTTAATCCCTATCAGTATAGCATAATTTATCAATTTTCAAAGGAGCTGCTACCTAAATAATCGTCCTTACAGAGCCAAATACCGTCGCCATCAGCAAAAAACCAAGAGGCAAAAGAAACTGATAAAACTAATTAGAACTCTGTTTTGACGGAATATCAAATGGATTATATTTCTTTCTTTGGGTCAGGTCATTTAGTACTTGCCCAATTCTCGCAGACTGGTATGATTTTCCTGAATCCGACGGAACATCTTTTCCATATCGGACTTGGTAAAATTGACCAGAACCGGCCGGCCGTGCGGACAATTGTAGGGGTTCTTGCACTGTGACAGCTGATTCAAAAGGTCTCTGGCGGAATAGTCATCTAAGGCATGATTAGCCTTGATCGATCGTTTGCAGGACATCATAATGGCCAGCTCTGCACGATAATTTTTTACAGACACTTCATTTGTCAAGAGCAGCATGTCACACATTTCATAGACGGCAGATTCGATTTCTTTTTCCTGCAGCCAGATCGGGTGCTCTCGCAGAATGAAGGTGTTTTCTCCATAAGCTTCCAGATAGATGCCAACTTCATTGAGAATCGGCATCTTTTCCTGCAGAGTCATGAAATCATTGGCTAGAAATTCAAAAAGATAAGGCACCAAAAGCTGCTGTAAACTACTGTCAACCTGACCGATTTTTTCGCGGTAATACTCATATTTTACGCGCTCTTGTGCAGCGTGCTGATCAATAATGTAAAGACCGCCTTCCCCCTGAGCAAAGAGATAAGTTCCATGCATCTGACCGAAATAATCCAATTCAGGAAAAGAAGAGGCTTCTTCATTTTCCAAATTTTTAACAAGTTTACTGAACTGCCGCTTCTGACTCTTATCATTTAAAACAATATCAGGATGGTCTTTGTTTTCTTGTCTGTCTGTCTGACGCTCGGCATATCTGACAGCACCAGGTGCTCTACTGTCAACAGATTGCTTTACAGCATTGTCAACTTCTGTAAACCCTGCTGATTGTTCTGCTACCGTTGTATCTTTACGGAAAAAATCATGCTTTTCTTTATCGTAATAAATGGTTGGCTGCTTTAAGGGTAAAGAAGTCTGCTCCCTTGTTTGACTGTGCCGGGTACTTGCTTTGGCAAGATTTTCCAGAGCATCAGGAATCAAGTCTTGCTCCCTGAGACTCTCAGCAATGGCTGAGCTGATAAGCTGCATCAGCTCTTTTTCTTTAGAAATGCGAACTTCCTGCTTAGTCGGGTGGACATTGACATCTGCTAGGTAAGGATCAATCTGAATATCAATAACCGCAATTGGAAAGCGCCCTACCATCAGCTTGGAACCATAACCATCTAAAATAGCTCGGTTAAGCAGAAAATTTTTGATATAGCGCCCATTGATAAGAATCGTGATATAGTTGCGGTTTGCCCTTGTCAGCTCCGGCAGGCTTATATAGCCGGACACCTCAAAATCAAGGTCAGCATTAGAAATTTCAATCATTTTTTTAGCTGTATTAAGGCCGTAAATGCCTGCTATAGCTTGGCGTAAATCACCATTTCCCGAAGTTCTTGTTAGTTCACGGCCATCATTGATTAAGGTAAAGGAAATTTCTGGATGAGCAAGACTGAGACGGTTGATAACATCAATAATGTGGGCTAACTCAGCCTGCAGACTCTTCATGTACTTTAAGCGAGCCGGAGTATTGAAAAAAAGATCTTCGACGGTTATTTTTGTTCCAACCGGTGTGCTGGCAGCTTCCTCTTTTTCAACCTTGCCTCCGTTAGCTAGGAGGAAAGTCCCGTGGTTTTCTGTTTGACTGGCAGTTTTGATACTCAAACGGCTGACAGAAGCAATAGAAGGAAGAGCTTCACCGCGAAAACCCAGCGTGCGAATCCTAAAAAGGTCCGCCTGACTCTTGATTTTACTGGTGGCATGGCGGTGCAGACTCATAGCTACATCAGCCTGCTCCATTCCTTGGCCATTATCCGTCACCTGAATCTTTTTGAGCCCTGATTCCTCAATTTCGATTGTAATCTGACTGCTGCCTGCATCAATAGCATTTTCTACTAATTCTTTTACGACACTGGCCGGTCTTTCAATGACTTCACCGGCAGCAATCTGATTAGCTAATATTTCTGGTAGTTCAATAATTTTTGACATAAGTTACCTCACTGAAATGTGTGTCTATTATAACATAAAACAAAGGAGCAATCTCAATTGAGATAACTCCCTTCTTACAGCATATCTTTTAAATCAAAAAGAGCATTCATCGCTTCTCTTGGGGTTAAATTGACAACATCCAGCTGCCTTAGTTTTTCCAGCAAATCTTTGTGATCATCAGTGATAGTAAAAAGCGACAGCTGTTCTTGGGCAGGCTGATCAGGGGTTTTATCATTTTTCAGATTAACCGAAACGGCAGCACTGGTGTTTTCCAAGTCTACCAAAATATGGTCTGCACGGTTCAATAAATCTTCAGGCAGGCCGGCAATTTTAGCGACATGAATCCCGTAAGACTTATCTGCCGGTCCATCTGTTATCTTATGCAGGAAAGTAACTTCGCCGTGTTTTTCCAGAGTTGCAACATGAACATTGACAAGATGTGTCAAGCTGGTTGACAGATCTGTCAACTCATGATAGTGAGTGGCAAACATCGTCTTCGCTTTGATTTTATCATGAATATACTCAATGATAGCCTGTGCCAGAGCCATTCCGTCATAAGTTGCTGTTCCGCGGCCCAGTTCATCAAAAAGAATCAAAGAGTTTTCATTAGCAGCCTTGATAGCATGGTTGGCTTCCATCATTTCGACCATAAAAGTTGACTGACCCGAAATCAGATCATCTGCTGCACCGATACGAGTAAAAATGGCATCAAAAATTGGCAGATCAGCTGAATCTGCTGCTACAAAAGAACCCATCTGCGCCATGATGACCGTCAGAGCAAGCTGACGCATGTATGTTGACTTACCGCTCATATTGGGGCCTGTAATCAGCTGGATATTGGTGTTTTGATCCAGATGGATTGTATTAGGAATATACTCCTGCCTACCCATAACTTTTTCAACCACCGCATGGCGGCCCTTCTCAATAGTGATGACTTTATTATCGTTAAA
Source organism: Streptococcus sp. ELY_90 (assembly GCF_058314475.1). Lineage (NCBI taxonomy): Bacteria > Bacillati > Bacillota > Bacilli > Lactobacillales > Streptococcaceae > Streptococcus > Streptococcus sp. ELY_90. The sequence goes on along the minus strand of NZ_JBZFUJ010000006.1, from coordinate 103,469 downwards.
GACGGGGCGAACATAGTGGTTGTTTTCTGCAGTCACTGCCAAGCTCTGCAAAACATCCACCGCAGCTAAACTTTTAGCCAGGGTTTGCAGGCGCTTGATATACGTTTCAACCTGTGCTCTGATCCGCATGAAAATATCATACTCTAAATTAGCCGATTCTTCACGCGCTTCCAGCATCTCTCCCTCAATCTTAGCTAATTCTTCTGTGCCGAAGCGTTCAGAATTTTTCAAGGTAGCCTTTCGAAAGAAGTGCTTAGGAACCAGAGGGAGATTGGAATTGGTGACATGGAAATAGTAGCCGTCTTTTTTATTGTAGTCAATCTTCAGGGTAGAAATACCGCTTGCTTGGCGCTCTTTGGCCTCAATATCAGCAATCCAGCTTGTTCCTTCACGCATGATTTTACGATATTTATCCAAGGTCTCATCAAAACCTTCGCGAATGATATTGCCTTCAGTAATTGTCATCGGTGCATTAGGATCAACGGCTGAGCGAATCAGCTCTTCCAGCTCTGGAAGCGGGTCAATCTGACCGGCCAAATCTTCCAGAGCAGGACTTGCAAAGCTTTCTAAAATAGCCTTAATAACCGGAACCTGACCCAAGGTCTGACCTAATTGCAAGAGATCTTTAGGATTTGCTTTCCCGAACGAAACTCGGCTGGCCAAACGCTCAATATCGTAAACACCTTTCAGGCTGTCGCTCAAATCGCTGCGTTCAAAAAAGTGATCAAGAAAGACCTGAATAATTTCCTGACGCTTACAGATAGACTCACGGCTGACTAAAGGGCGGTCAATCCAGGTCCGTAACAGCCGTGTTCCCATGGCTGTTTTTGTTTCATCTAAAAGCCAGTAAAGACTGCCGTGCTTTTTTCCGCTGCGGGCGTTTTCCAAGAGATCCAGACTGGATTTTGTGGTGTAGGTCATTTGCAAGTAATCTTTGGTTTCGTAGTGGACAAGCTTTTGTAAATGGCTCAGTTCTCGTTTTTGAGTAGTGTGCACATATTGCAAAAGCTTACCGGCGGCGGCAAGCTCCAAATCAGTTAACTGGCTGTCAAGCAAATGAAGGTCCTTATAGACTGTTTTTTCAACAGATAAAAGCAGGTTCATCTGTTTGCGGAAAATCTGCTCTGCTGCCTCATCAAGCTCAAAACCAAGGACCAGCTCACGCGCCTTGAGATTAAGCACTTCGCTTCTGACTGCGGTTAGATCTGCTAAGGTCGTCGCATAAAATTCTCCGGTTGATAAATCCATATAAGACAAAGCAAAACGGCTGCCATCCGTATCCAAAGCAACCAAGAAATTGTTGGCGCTGTCAGGTTTTCCGGAATCCACCAGTGTCCCCGGTGTAATAACCTGAACAACCTCACGTTTAACGACACCGACAGCTTTTTTGGGGTCTTCCATCTGCTCTGCAATAGCAACCTTGTAGCCAAGCTCAACCAAAGCATCAATGTACTGCTGAGCCGAATGGTAAGGAACACCTGCCATAGGAATAGGATTGTCTGCATTCTTGTTGCGGCTGGTAAGGCTGATCTCTAAAATCCTGGCAGCTTTGACAGCATCATCATAAAAAAGTTCGTAAAAATCCCCCATGCGGAAAAGCAAAAAAGCATCCGGATAATCTTCTTTAATATCCAAATACTGCTGCATTCCCGGAGAGAGCTTCTCCTTAGTCATTTCCTAACTCCTCATTTATCCTATCTTCCAGCGCCTTTGTAACATATTGTAAGAGATCACTGGCATCCTGCATTTTAGCTCGATAATCTTGGACAATCGGAAGGCCGTCTAAATCTTTTCCCAGTTTCTGCGCCTGCTGGTCTGCTTTTTTTTGAGCTTTTAACTTTTCAATTTTCTGAAAGAGCACAGCATCTTGCTGGTAGGCCTTCATTTCATGGGCCAAATGGCTGAGCTCAGGCAGCGACTTAAGTTTTTTTTCGGCAGCCTGATAAGCTAAGACACTGTCGTGTTTTCGCAGCAAGGCAATCAAAGCTTCAAGGGCTTTTTCAAATGAGCTCATAAGCTTGACAGAATATCGCTTTCTAAACGGCTGGCAGTATCTACGTCTTTGCAGATAACTAAAAGAGTATCTGCACCGGCAATGGTTCCCAGAATTTCAGATTTTTTGCTGCCATCAATCAAATTGGCCAAAACATCTGCCTCACCCAGATTAGTATGCAGAACCAGCATAAAACCGGCACGGGCAACGCTTAAAACATAGCTCAAAATCAAAGGATCAAAGTAAGAAGAATCTCCTTCTGAAAGGGTATAGTAAAGCCGTCCTGATTCATCCCGCAGTTTTAGCAAACCAATCTCCCGCAGATCGCGCGAAAGAGTCGCCTGTGTTACTGAAATGCCCTCTTTTTGAAGATGGGCTTTAATTTCTTCCTGAGTGCCGATATGATTAGCCTGAATGATACGCTTTATCTGCTGCTGACGGTCTTTTTTATTCATTAGTTTCCTCAATTATCTGATTATCTCTAAAATTATATCAAAAATTAAGGCTTTTTTCATCCTTTGATTGTCAAAAGCAGCTGACAGGAAAGATTGTAGATTTTTTGCAATTTTCAGCAAAAGCATGGTAATTTATGTTAAAATAAAATGATTACTTTTGAGGAGACAGAAATGGATAACAAACAATTAGTTGCAGAAGAACTGGCTAAAGTCATTAGTGATTTAGATACTGACAGCATTTCAGATCTGCTGGAAAAGCCTAAAAAATCCGATATGGGCGACTTGGCTTTCCCTGCATTCAGTCTGGCTAAAACCATGCGCAAAGCACCGCAAATGATTGCCGCTTCACTGGCTGAACAGATTGACGCCGATCATTTTGAAAAAGTCGAAGCTGTAGGTCCTTACGTCAACTTTTTTCTTAACAAAGCAGAAATTTCAGCACAGGTCCTGAAAGATGTTATCGACCAAGGCAGCAGCTATGCTCAAAAAACAATCGGGCAGGGCCACTCAATTGCCATAGACCTCTCAAGCCCAAATATCGCAAAACCATTTTCAGTTGGGCACCTGCGCTCAACTGTTATCGGGGATGCTCTGTCCAACATTTTTCAAAAACTGGGCTATAAAACCATCAAAATCAACCATCTGGGTGACTGGGGCAAGCAATTTGGCCTGCTGATTGCAGCCTATAAAAAATGGGGAGATGAAGAAGCTGTCAGAGCTCATCCTATTGACGAGCTTTTAAAACTTTACGTCCGCATTAACGCTGAGGCCGAAAAGCATCCGGAAATTGATGAAGAAGCCCGCGAATGGTTCCGCAAGTTAGAAAACGGCGACAAAGAAGCGCTGTCTCTCTGGCAATGGTTCCGTGATGAAAGCCTGATTGAATTCAACCGGCTTTACACAGAACTAAACGTTAGCTTTGACAGTTACAACGGCGAAGCATTCTATAACGATAAAATGGATGAAATTGTTGAGCTCCTGACCGAAAAAGGCCTTTTAGAAGAATCTGACGGAGCTCAGGTTGTCAATCTTGAAAAATACGGCATTGACCATCCTGCCCTGATTAAGAAATCTGACGGAGCCACGCTTTATATTACCCGTGACTTGGCTGCCGCGCTCTACCGCAAACGGGAGTACGACTTTGCCAAGGCTGTCTATGTTGTCGGGCAGGAACAGGCAGCCCACTTTAAGCAGTTAAAGGCTGTTCTTACGGAGATGGGATTTGCTTGGGGGCAAGACATCGAGCATGTCTCTTTTGGACTGGTAACTAAAAACGGAAAAAAACTCTCAACCCGCAAAGGCAATGTTATCCTGCTTGAGCCGACTATTGCTGAGGCTGTCAAGCGTTCTCTGGCACAAATTGATGCTAAAAATCCCGATTTGGCCAACAAGGAAGACGTCGCCCACGCTGTCGGAGTCGGAGCCATTAAATTTTACGATTTGAAAACAGACCGCAATAACGGCTATGACTTTGATCTTGAAGCCATGGTTTCCTTTGAAGGCGAAACCGGGCCTTATGTCCAGTATGCCCATGCCCGCATTCAGTCCATTCTTAGAAAAGCTAACTTCCAGCCTGATGTAAAGGCCGTTTACAGTTTAAATGATGCTGAGAGCTGGGAGATTATCAAACTCATTCAAGCCTTCCCGGACATGATTGTCAAGGCAGCAGATCACTTCGATCCTTCTGTTATTGCTAAATTCGCCATCAACTTGGCACAGAGTTTCAATAAATTCTATGCCCATACCCGCATTCTTGATGACGGTCCAGAACGCAGCAGCCGCTTGGCACTCAGCTATGCGACAGCAACGGTTCTCAAAGAAGCCCTGCGTCTGCTCGGTGTAGAAGCTCCGGATGAAATGTAAAAAAGATAAGCAAAAAGCTGAGATTCTTGTTGATCTCAGCTTTTTATTAATTCAATATGAAAATTTTCTTTGACAATTTCCAAGTTTAAAAACAGCCTATCTGTAAGCCTTTCTGCGCTCACGCCTGCTGATAACGAAATCCGGACTGACAACCTCTTCCACATTTAAAATAGAGATAAAAGCATCCGGATCCACTTCTTCCATGATTTCTTTGAGAGCCCTGACATCCGCAGGATTTAAAGCAACATAAAGGACGTTTTTCTCCTTCCCGGAATAGGCCCCCTGACCCTTCAGGTAAGTGACTCCGCGGTTAAGGTCTTGGAGAATGGCCTCAGCTGCTTCCTCATGCTTGTCTGTAATAATCAAGACCCCGCGAACAGAATAACCGCCATTCTGAATTAAAATGACAACCTGACTGAACATGAAGCTGGCGATAAGCGCATACATCATCTGAGGGATGGATACATAGGTCAAAGACAGCAGCATAACAAAAATATCAAACCCCAGCAAGGCCTGACCCAGCTGGATCCCGTACTTATCTTCTATGATGCGGGCAATAATATCAGAGCCGCCGGTTGTTCCGCCATAACGAAAGACAATCCCGCTGCCAATACCTGAACAGATGCCGGCTACCAGCGCAATAACTCAATAGTCATGCTGTAAATCAATATAAAGCGGAATTCTCTGAAAAGCATAGACAAACAGGTACATCACGCTTGTGCCGTATATCGTATACAGCATTGCTCTGCGCCCAAACACATGGACACCAAGGAGCAACAAAGGCAAGTTCATCAGATAACCTGTATAGGTCGGGTCAATCCTCAAAAGCGCATGAAAAACCAGTGTCAGCCCTGTAATGCCGCCTTCAGCAATATGGTTGGCCATGTTAAAATTGACAAAACCAAAGGCATAAATGGCTGCTCCTATCGCAATAAAAATAAAATTCCTCAAATGCAGCGTATAATCTATTTTCATCGGAGCTCCTTAAATCACAAAATAAAATTTAATCGTCCTCGACAAAACGGCCGATAATGTTGACGTTATCGGCAACAGAGACAAAAGCATCCTTGTCTGTTTTTTTCATGATGTCCTTAAAATCATTAAATTCGGCACGCGTGATGATTGTGATAAGAACAGCCTTGTGTTCATGATTATAGGTTCCTTCGGCATCATTAATGATAGTCACGCCGCGATTGAGCTTCTTATGAATCATGCGAATCACGCGGTTGGGCCTGCCGGTAACAATCATGGCCTGCATTTTCTTTTGCTTAACGAAAACAGCATCCGTCATTCGGCTGGATACAAAGATGGTAACCATCGAATAAAGTGCATACTGCCAGCCGAAGGTCATGCCCGCCACAGCCATAATCAAAACATTGACCACCAAAGAGACTGTTCCAACCTTGCGCCCTGTTTTTTTACGAACTAAAAGACTGATAATATCCGTTCCGCCGCTTGAAACATTGTTGCGAAGCGCAAAGCCAATGCCCACCCCCATGACCAAACCGCCAAAGATGGCGTTCATCATCGGGTCAGGTGTCAGCGTAATCTGAGGGATGAATTGAATAAACAGCGAGCTCAGAGTGACTGTAATAAAGGTGAAAACAGTAAACTTATGTCCAATAGTGTACCAAGCCATAATTAAGAGCGGTATATTAACAGCATAAAAGGTTACTGAAACGGGAACAGTGATACCGGCATACTCAGCTGACAAGGCAGACACAATCTGTGCCAAACCGGTAGCTCCGCTGGCATAGACTTTCCCCGGCTGAAAGAAAAAATTAACCGCAATAGAGGACAGCAAAGCATAAATAATAGAACCGGAAATCCGCTCACCGTACTTCTCCCGAGAAATAGACGAGAGAACATGGATGAGCTGATAGCGCTTGGCCAGCCGTTTGAGCCGGTGCTTGAAAATAATAGCAAATTTATTTTTAGTCATTATTTTTCGGAAGAGTCCAATACATTTAAGGAAAGTTCATCAAGCTGCTGATCAGACACGGGGCTTGGAGCCTGAGTCATCGGGTCAGAAGCTTTATTATTCTTTGGAAAGGCAATAACTTCACGGATATTGTCCTTGCCGGCCAGCAGCATGACTAAACGGTCAAGTCCGAGCGCTAAGCCGCCGTGAGGAGGAAAACCGTAGTCCATGGCTTCAAGCAAAAAGCCAAATTGTTCTTGGGCATTGTCTTTTGTAAAACCCAGAGCTTTAAACATGCGCTCCTGCAGTTCCCTTTGATTGATACGCAGACTTCCGCCGCCAAGCTCATAACCGTTGAGTACAATATCATAGGCAACGGCCCGAACCTTGCTCAGGTCTCCTTCAAGTTCCTGAGCTGTATTCTCTTGCGGCAGAGTGAAAGGGTGGTGGGCACTGGTATAGCGGCCCTCTTCTTCTGACCATTCAAACATGGGCCAGTCAACTACCCAGAGAAAATTAAATTGGGACGGATCAATAAGCCCCAGCTCTTTGCCTAAGTGATTGCGCAGTGCTCCCAAGGCATTATTTGCCACATCTAAGCTGTCTGCTACAAAAAGGACTAAATCATTTTCTTCCAGCTGTAAACGTTCTGTCAACCTATCTGCAATCGGCAAAAGGAATTTAGAAACCGGACCGGTCAGCTCTCCCTTACTGTACTTGATCCAAGCCAAGCCTTTGGCGCCAAATTGCTTGACAAGTTCTGTCAACTTATCAATAGCTTTTCGGGAATACTTATCAGCCGCACCCTTAGCAACAATAGCTTTCACAGCAGGGGCTTCCGAAAAGACTTTAAAGTCGATACCCTTGACAAGCTCTGTCACGTCCTGCAAAAGCATGTCAAAACGAGTATCCGGCTTATCCGAACCATAATGATTCATGGCATCATCATAAGTCATCCGCGGAAAAGGCAGAGTCACATCAAAACCTTTGGTGTCTTTCATTACTTTGGCAAGCATGCCTTCTGTGATGTCTTGAATTTCCTGATCCGTCAGAAATGAAGTTTCTAAATCCACCTGTGTAAATTCAGGCTGGCGGTCTCCCCGCAGATCCTCATCACGGAAGCACTTAACAATCTGGTAATAGCGGTCAAAGCCGGCATTCATCAAAAGCTGCTTGGTAATCTGCGGGCTTTGCGGAAGGGCATAGAAATGACCGCGGCTGATACGGCTTGGTACTAGATAATCACGCGCCCCTTCCGGCGTTGACTTAGCCAGCATCGGGGTTTCAACATCTATAAATTCCAGCCCATCAAGGTAATTGCGAATCGAGTGCGTCACTTTGGCACGCAGTTTAAAGTTTTCTAACATCTCAGGGCGGCGCAGGTCAAGATAACGGTAACGCAGGCGCGTTTCATCAGCAGCTTCCACACCATCCTTGATTTCAAAAGGTGTTGTCTTAGAACGGTTTAAAATCTCCAAAGCTTCAACCTGCAGTTCAACCTGACCGGTCGGCAATTTATCGTTGGCCTGAGCACGCTCAACAACAAGACCGGTTGCCTCAATAACATATTCGCTGCGCAGAGCCTCTGCCGCTTCGACAACCTCTTTTGCGGCTTGTTCAGGATTGATGACCAGCTGCATAATGCCTTCACGGTCACGCAGATCAATAAAAATAAGCCCTCCCAAATCACGGCGACGAGCAACCCAGCCTTTTAAAGTAATTTCACTTCCGATGTGTTCGCTGCGAACACGGCCAGCATACATAGAACGCTTCATAACTTAAGATACCTGAATCGTTGAAATAGTGTAAAAGACTATCCCAAGCAGCAGAAGGCCGCAGCAAAAAACAACTGAAAACTCAGAAACAGCTGGCATGACATTTTTCTTTGTTAAACAGCTGATCCGTTTTCAAGCTTTCCTGCCCGAATTCATTTCCTTTCAACATATATCATTTATTCATTCCCATCTATTATAGCAAAAAGCACACAAAAACCCCACCCATATAGGAGGAGTTTTTCACGATTTTTAAGAATAGCTGAGCTGCTCTTTAAACAGACAGTATGTACCCTCTTGCTGTCAGGTCTTGGCAGCAAAGCCATTTGGAGATAAAATGTTTTGCCTTAGTTCACTTTAGCAAAAACAGAGGCAAAATCATTGATAAGGGCATCAAAACTTACCGTCATCTCTTCGCGTGTCTTATTATTTTTGATGGTGACCTGACCGGCTTCAACTTCACTTTCGCCAAGAGTAATCACGGTTTTAGCTTTAAAGGCATCTGCCGATTTAAATTGAGCCTTAATTTTACGGCCGAGATAATCACGCTCCGCAGCAAAACCCTGTCTGCGAATTGCTTGAACAAGTTCCAAGGCCTTCCCGTTAACACTGCTGCCAAGAACAGCGACATAGACATCTAAGCTGTCATCAAGCGGCAGCTCAATGCCTTGCTTTTCAAGAACCAACAGCAGACGCTCAAGACCCAGTCCAAAGCCGAAACCAGCTGTTTGCGGTCCGCCGAAATACTCTACCAGACCATCATAGCGGCCGCCCGCACAGATAGTCAATTCAGACTGATCAACCGTCGTGATAAATTCAAAAATCGTATGGTTATAATAATCCAGCCCGCGTACCATATTGGTATCGATAACATAGGGAATCCTAAGCGCTTCAAGCATTTCTCGCACTGCTGCAAAATGCTCCTGTGATTCCTCATCCAGATAGTCAAGAATGGAAGGGGCGTTTTCCACCGCCGCCTTATCCTCTTTTTCCTTAGAATCCAGCACACGCAGCGGATTTTCATCTAAACGGCGCTGGCTGTCCTTGGACAAGCTCTCCCGCATTGGCGTCAGATAATCAATCAAAGCCTGGCGGTAAGCCATGCGGCTTTCAGTATTTCCCAGACTGTTGAGGTGCAGAACCACATCTTTAATACCAAGCTCAGCAAACAGCTGATAGGCCATGGCAATCGTTTCAACATCAGTCGCCGGATTGCCGGATCCAAAGCACTCTACACCAATCTGGTGAAATTCCCGCAGGCGTCCCGCCTGAGGACGCTCGTAGCGAAACATGGAGCCAATATAGAAAACCTTGACCGGCTTTTGCACTTCCGGTGCAAAAAATTTATTTTCTACATAAGAACGCACAACCGGTGCTGTCCCTTCCGGACGCAGCGTAATATGACGGTCTCCCTTGTCATAAAAATCATACATTTCCTTGGTGACAATGTCTGTCGTATCGCCGACCGAACGGCTGATGACTTCATAGTGTTCAAAAATCGGCGTCCTGATCTCACCATAGCGGTATTTTTTAAAGGTCTCACGCGCCATGTTTTCAACATACTGCCATTTAACCGTTTCCTGAGGCAGTATATCCTGTGTTCCCTTAGGCTTCTGAAGCTTCATATTTTATGATACAAAAGACGTTAAGCACCCAGCAAAAGCAGGCAGGCGGCAGAAAATTCTGATTTCCCAGACACCTTATCTTTTTTTGCCCAGCGCTTAGCCTGTGTTTAATTCCAGCACAAACGCTTTTCGCCTTTTGTCCTTCCTTTCTATACAGATAAAATCCTTATCTATTTTACCATTTTTTAGGACATTTTTGAAAGATAGCAGAGCTTTTTTCTAAAAAATCTGTCAAGTAACTTTACTTTACAAAAATCTTTTGATATACTGTTAAAGTTGACGCAAGTCACATTAACCCAAAAAATAAATACGGGCTAAAAGCCCTTTATATCTTACGGAGGAAAGAAAAAATGGCAGTACCTGCACGTCGCACATCAAAAGCGAAGAAAAACAAACGCCGCACACACTACAATTTGACAGCTCCAACTGTGAAATTTGATGAAACAACCGGAGATTACTCACGTTCTCACCGTGTATCCCTCAAAGGATACTACAAAGGACGTAAAATCGCTAAAGCTAAGGCTGCGGAATAATAGAAGGGAGATACCATGCGCGTAAATATTACACTTGAACACAAAGAATCTGGTGAACGCTTGTACCTTACTTCAAAAAACAAACGTAACACCCCAGACCGTCTGCAACTGAAAAAATACTCACCAAAATTGCGTAAACACGTGATTTTTACAGAGGTGAAATAGGGATTCACTACACGTCAATAGACGTTAGAAACCTTGATTTTATGCGATTCTTGAAATTTTGAATTTCAGTACATTGCAATAAAAATCATCCGAATCACTACCTTTTTCACTACCTTTTTGAAATAAGATATATTCGGATAATCAAAAGCCTGACACTTTCTGTCAGGCTTTTGATGTTTTACCATCACTACCAAAAACAACTTTCATTCCTCTAAATTATCGAAATAGTGAAGTCTTTTCGATTGAGCAGAGGAATCCAAAAGGCAGGTGCAAACACCTGCCTCAGACTGAAGACAAAGCTCTTAGAATTGAATTTCTAAGAGCTTTTTGCTCTGTTTAGGAGTATACTAAAAGAAAACGGTTTGTGAGGTAAGGCCATGTTTCACAAAGAAAAGCCAGACTATAACCGCCATCAGTACGGATTCTATACGCTTGACCAGCTTGTTCCTGAGGATCACTTTCTACGTAAGATTGAGACTGTGATTGATTTTGACTTCATCTATGACTTAGTTGAGGAGACTTACTCTTGTGATAATGGGCGTCCGAGTTTAGACCCTGTGATGCTCATCAAAATCCCTCTCATTCAATGTTTCTATGGTATTCGCTCCATGCGTCAGACCATTAAAGAAATTGAAGTCAATAATGCTTACCGTTGGTTTCTGGGGTTGACTTTGGACGATAAGGTGCCTCATTTTACGACCTATGGTAAGAATTACAGTCGGCGTTTCCAAGACAAACAGGTCATTTCTGAAATTTTTAATCAGGTGCTGCATCAAGCTCTGATGGCTGGTTTGATTGACCCCAATGAGATTTTCGTGGACGGCACTCACGTCAAAGCCGCAGCTAACAATCACAAGTATCGCAAGGAAATGGTGGAACAACAGGCTAAATTTATGAGTGACCAGCTGGCACTTGAAATTGATTTGGACAGGAAAAAACACGCAAAAAAGTCGCTAAAGCCCGCCACAAAAAGCGAGGCTAAAGAAAAGAAAGTCTCAACGACTGACCCGGAGAGCGGTTGGTTTCATAAAGGTGAGCATAAAGAAGTTTTTGCCTATAATGCTCAGGTTGCCTGCGATAAACATGGCTGGGCATTAGCCTATAGTGTAGAAGCAGGGAATGTCCATGACAGCCAAGCTTTTCCTGCGCTGTTTGCCAAACTTGAGCCCTTCAGTCCTCACTTCCTTATCGCTGATTCAGGTTATAAAACGCCTTCTATCGCTAAATTCTTGCTGGATAAAAACATTACCCCTGTTTTTCCTTATACCAGACCGAAAGGAAAGAAAGGGCTGTTACAGCCTAAGGATTTTGTTTACGATGAGTATTATGATTGTTACCTTTGCCCCGAAAATCAGACGTTAGAGTATTGTACAACGACTCGTGAGGGCTATCGGGAGTATAAGAGTAAGGCCAAGATTTGTGCCACTTGTCCTTTATTAGGGAGTTGCACAGAGAGTCAGAAGCATCAAAAAGTCGTCACGAGACATCTTTGGAAAGAGGATATGGAGATTTGTGAGGACATTCGCTATCAAAGAGGGATGAGGGAACGCTACCAACATCGAAAAGAAACCATTGAACGCCTCTTTGGAACAGCTAAAGAATATCACAATCTCAGATATACGAGAGAGATTGGCAAGTCCAAAATGGAAGACAAGGTTGGGCTGATTTTAGCGTGTTTAAATCTCAAAAAGCTAGTAAAAATGATGGCAGGAAGGCCTTTTTATTTTGGACAGCTTCAGCTTTCTTATCCATTTTTCATCTCAAAGATAAGAGACACCAAAAAAGACAAACCTCCAAAAAGAAGTTTGTCTTCGGTCTGAGGCAGGTGCAAACACCTGCCTTATTTCTTATTTTTAATTATTCTTCTAAGGAGACCATGTTGTCCAAAAAGAAGTATCTTGAATGTTTGGTATAAAAGTTTTCTTTGCTTATGATTGCCAACCGTGGAACAAGTGGTTGTGAACCGAACCTATCTTTATCTGTATACACATATTTATTGTTAAATGCCCAGATTAAAAAATCAATATCAGATTTTATGAATAACTTCATGAAATGTTTATCAAAGAAAGGCATCTGTTGTAGCATTTGTTTCACTGTTGCTTTACTTTTAAGGTAAGTCTCAGGTATATAATATGTTGAATCGTCTAAAATCATAAACCCCAATTTCTTATTTGGGAAGCTATCTCGATATGCTGGAATGCTGTCAAGATGCTTTTGAACAATTCTAGTGAAGTTATTATGATAAGCTCGATAATTGTGATGATTTATTGAATCATCAGGAGTACATGTATCGCTGACTGGGTTATACCTAGTATCCCCATGAACAATAATCTTTACATCTTCATAAAAAGTTCCCTCAGGAAATTGTTTCATATAATCTTTGACTGTTCTTAATGCTCTAGCATCAGCTTTTCTTTGAGGATTATCTTTCCCTTTTTTCTTACTGACAATATCATCAACTTCAAATAGCTCAATCATGAATTTATCTGAAATAAAATCTGGTCTAGTGCTAGTATTGTCATTCCACTCTGTACTTTGCAAATCTTGAAATAGTAACTTTTCTTCATTTGACTTAGCAAATATAGCACTTTCCGTAGCAAGAATATTTTGAAAAATATCCCATTCTGAATCATCTGAAAATAATTTATAAAGCATAATACATCCATCCATTCTCTCGACTGATTTAATCAATGAATTTCATTTTTTTCTGTTAGTTTAGGTAATTTGCACTCTGTCAAAATGTTATTACAATGTTCAACTGTATAACTTTCAGTCGTCATCAAGAAGAGGTTATAAAGCATATCTTCATCTTCTGAAAGTGTGCGAAGACTTCGCCCTGAAATAGAGATAAACTCAACACAAACTTCATAAGGTAAAGACATCGCAATACATAGAGCCACAACTGTTCTAAGCGTTATATCCTTCACCTTATTATTTTGTAAACGAGAGATATAAGTAGCTGACAGGAGGGCATCTTTTGCTAATTCTTCATTGTTAACTTTTCGCCATTTTCTCAAATATTTCAGACAATCCCCGAAACTTGTTCTAGGTAATTCAGCTTTAATTTTTCGAATCACTTTTCCTTGTTTCATTAACAAACTCGCTTCTTCTTCAATTCCTAAGTTTGAAGGGCTGCTCTGATACTGATATTGAGGAGCTAGCCTAGGCTCAAGAGCATTATTCAACAACTTGACCAAGGTAAAACGTTGTTGACTACTTGTTGTCCCCCTGTTCTTGTCAAAAACTAAACAGCATTCATCCATATGCGTTCTAGCATAAGAAGTTAGTTGAATTTTAGTTCCCGTGCAATCTACATATCGTGTATCATTCAAACAAATATGTGACTCAACATAGACAAGGCTACCATTTTCAAGACGGCTTCGTAGTGTTTCATTATGCTTTAACAACTTAGCTAGGTCATAAGCACCAATCGTAAATGTCTGATTTATTCCTAAGAACCCTTGAGACCAACTATGTTTAGGAACATAACGACCATCTACATATTCCAATGCTCCTCGAGCTTCCTCAATCCCAAGTTCTGCTAATCGTTTTTTAGCAGAAATAACAGGAACTCCAAAAGTAGATGCTATTCTTATAATTAACTTATCTATTATATCTGAAACCTGAATACTAGAATCTTCACTTCTCCACTCTTCAAAATAGTGTTTAACAAGATTTTGGGTAACTGTCTTTGGCATCATAACTTTGGGAGCAATCGTCCAAACTTGCTGTTCCATCCATTTGATAAGATTATTATCATCTGAAACAGCATTGTTTCCTTTTTCAAGTTCGACAGCTAAGCGGTGTAAAACCCAATGAATACACTCATGAACAACGGCAATATTTACAGTTGACCGATTTCTTTTTTCTACCAACTCATTGTCAATTACAATGGTTTTAGCAGATACATTATTAAAGATATCATCCTCAAAATAGATGCGACCATATACAGATAAATCATCTGTTATCTTCCTATATTCGATTGTTAGACCTAGAAGAGAAGCAAACTCAAAAGGATTGATTGCCTGAGTTTCGTTCAAAAAGTTAGGAAAATATTGGTTTAGAATCCTTTCTGCTATTTTTTCAGTCTCTTTTTCAAAAGTATCCCTCAGGTATGGAAGAAGCGAATCATCTAGCTTATGTTCAAAAAGACTATTTGTGCCTCGTTGATAAGGTACTACATTATGAATCATAAAATGTTTTAGACCATCTTCAACTAAGGCTGTACACGATATCCGAAACCATCTATTATGAAGACTAGTATATTTATCAAGCTGACCATCTAGCCAACTATTTTCAGCATAGACATCTAGCAACACATCAATATCAATCAGGTTATCATCTCTTTGACCTGCGTAAACATATTGAATCTTAGAATATCGAACAACAAGGTCTCCTGTGTACCAATCAACATCGATTCCTAACTCTCTAGCATGCTCTACAAGATATTTTCCACCTACTTTTTCGAGTTCAGAAAAATAATGGTCATTTATATATTGTTTAAGTGATGCCATATACCCTTTCTAGTCTATTGATTTTTTAAAATTTGAAGCTTGTCCTAAGACTTCTTCAAAGACTTCTTCATTCCATTGTGGTGGATAACCATTCTCGTAGAGCAATATTGTTAAATCCACATTCAGCTGAGCCTTTATATCTTCACGATTCGACCAATCCGCATACTGTGATTTATCATCCACCATCTCTTTGATAACTTTAGCAAGTTCAACACATTTGTCATCAGCATACTCAAATTCATGCTCATCACGAACCTTCACCAAAATATCATAGAAAACCTTTTCTTCATAAGAAACGCCCATATCTTGGAAGGAATTCATATCAGCTTGGAGATCTTGCAAGATTTTCATCACTTCATCTGATAAGCCGTCAACGAATTGAGCCATTTCCTCAGATGAGAATACCAATTCATCACGGTTATTATAGCTATCAACAACTTTGGACAAACGTTTTGAGAATTCAATAGCTTTAACCAAGTTAGTTGCTCCATATTGGTCAATAGCTCGTTTTAGGAGTTTCAGCAAAGCATTGAATTTTGTAATTGGCATTTCTAATTCATCCAATTGTTCGAGGAATTTCTCGTCAAATAGTTCTAACTTATTGTTATTGACAATATCTTCAACACCTGTAGAAGCGATGGCATCTTCAATCATTTTTTGAACATGCTTGTTCATAGTTTCAACGTCAGGTGCTGTTCCCTTAGTCTGCTTGTAAATGATTGAGCGAATAGCAAGGTAAAATTGAGCTTTTTCTACCTCATTATCCGTTAGTTCACCTGATGGATAAACTATCTCATAAGCACTCTTCATTCTACGGGAAAGGTACATAAAACGAGATTCCATGTCCTTAAGCATCTGTACGTATTCAGCAGCTCGATTTAAGCACAAGAGACGTTCTGCAGGCGTTCCATTGAAGAAATCTGTTGCATCAAATTTCCCCACTAATTCATCAATCAGACTCAACTGATTTCTAAACACTTTTAAACTAATTCCTAGTTCATCAACCGGACTTTCTTGCTCGCCTCCGTACATCTTGATGGCTTCCATCATAGAACGTTTGATACCAATGTAGTCAACAACCAAACCATGGTCTTTGCCTTCAAAAACACGGTTAACACGGGAAATTGTCTGAATCAAGGTATGTTTCTTTAAAGGTTTATCAATATACATCACAGTAAGAGATGGAACATCAAAACCTGTAATCCACATATCAACTACAATTACGATTTGGAAATTTGAATCAGTATTCTTAAAGGCTTTATCCAAGCTTTTACGATGTTCGGCATCTCCGAGAAGATTGTACATATCTTCTTCGTCATCCTTGCCACGAGTTGCAACTATATTGACCTTAGGAAGAGCCGTTAATTTTTCAAGCTCTTTTTCGGATAAACCATCACGTTCAGTTTTCTTGGCAACAAACCATTCAGGACGAACTTTTTCAAGCTCTTTGTAAACTTTGTAAGCATGTTCACGATTTGAACATACAATCATCGCTTTTTGAACAATATCAGGCTTTTCACTGACTACTTTTTCATAGTGCTCAGCAATATCTTCAACAACCTTTCGTATACGGTCAGGATGGCTCAAAATCTGAGTCATATTAGCCATGGCACGTTTACTGGCTTCAATCTGCTCCGTATTTGCTCCTTCTTCTTCAACAGATTTGTAGTAATTATCAATCTCATCTACCTGCTGTTGATTCGTGATAACACGAGCTAGGCGAGGCTCATAAGAGATTTTCACTGTGATGCCGTCATCCGTAGCCTCTCTCATGGTATACTGTTCAACTACTTCACCAAAGACACGAAGCGTTTCGTCAATTGGCGTTCCAGTAAATCCAGCATAGGTTGCATTAGGGAAGCTATCGCGCAAGTACTTAGCAAAGCCGTAGGTGGTTTCTACACCTTGATCTGTGTATTTGAGCTTTGCTCCAATATTAGTCTGTGTGCGGTGTGCTTCATCTGAAATACAGATAATATTGGTTCGTTCTGAAAGCAAGCCCGTAGCCTCCTCAAATTTCTGAATAGTTGTAATATAAACGCCACCACTTTGATTAAGCGACAGTTCTTCTTTCAACTCAGCACGACTACCAATAGTCTTAACATTATCCGTCTTCAAATATCGCTTTGAATTTTCAAATAAGGTGCTGGTCTGAGAACTTAAATCCTCACGGTCAACAAGGATAATGACCGTTGGAGATTTAAAAATTTCCCTATCGTGAGTTCCAAGTAACCGTGAAAGGAAAAGCATCGTATTTGTCTTCCCTGAACCAGTTGCGCCAAAATAAGTCCCACCTTTACCGTCACCATGAGGTCTCATGTGCTCCTTGATACTCTCTAGCATCTTGACAGAAGCGAAAAACTGAGGATAACGAGTGACAATGGCTGTCTCTTTTTTATCCGAATCAGGATAGTAGATGAAATCACGTAAGATAGAAATAACCCTATCCTTTGCAAAAGCGCCATGAATCATGGTTAATAGAGCTGAAATGCCATTGGCTACTTTTTCATCATCATTGGCTTTATTCCATGAATAATAGTATTCATAGGGGGTGAAAATAGACCCTAGTTTCGTATTAGCGCCATCGGAGATGACAGATAGGAAGGAATACTTCAAGAGGGTTGGGATATCACGTTTGTAACGGATACACACCTGCTTCCAAGCATCATGAATAGTCGTCGTTTCTTGAATAGCTGTCTTAAATTCAAAGATAGAGACAGGAATCCCATTGATAAACAGGAGCATGTCTGGACGACGCTCACGCTCATCTTGAATGGTAAATTGATTAACAACCTTGAAAATGTTATTCTCTGGGTTGTCATAATCAACATAATCAATATGAACCGCTTCTTTCTGGGCGTCCTCTCGAATTAAATTGAATCCTTCATTGATGAGATAGAAGGCTTGTTTATTTGCTGTGTAAATAGGCTTACTTGGAAGGTATTTAAGTTTATAGATGACTTTTTCAAGCTCGACAGCCGTCAATTCAGGATAACGACATGTCAAGAAATCTTTAAGGTCATCTTCAAGCAAAACCTCATCATTTTTTCGATTCAGCTCTTGACCATCAATGTAGGTATAACCCATTTCTTTAAATAGCTCAACAATCGCCATTTCAAGCTGTGCTTCAGTAAATTTAGCCATTGGCTTTCGCCTCCGTAATAGCTCCTGCAATCAAAATAGGACAAAGGCCTTTGATTTGCTGTTTCAGTTTCTCGTTGATTTCCTTACGTGTAATATAGGTATTGTAAATATCAACAATTGACTTCTGAATATGTATGTCTGGGATAGGGATTTCAATTGCACCTAGAATTTCCCACTGTAAAATATCACGAGTTGAGCCCCACGAAATATATCCTGCATATCTCTGAATTTCAGGCCTAGATAACCACATCATCAGATACTCTGACATTAGTTTACTTTCATCAGAGACTTTAAAAACTTGATAGGAACCTGAAATAAAACAAGCTTCCCCTTTTCTTAACGCAATAGGAAATTTTGTTCCATTCGCTTTCATAACTTTGTTATATGCAAATTCGCCATCATGAACTATTTTCCCAGACTTAAAATTTTCTGCTACACGTTTAGCATCAATAAATTCTAAATCTACACTTACTCCTTGAGCCAATTTAACAGTACCATCTGAATTTCTTCTATCGATTTGTTCAATATACTTCCCAATCGCTTCACTCGGTATCTCACGTCTGAGCTTTTCAATTGTTGCATCACACACCAACTTCAAATCTTCTAGCCCATTCTCATAGGCTTTTTGATTATCCAGCATGGCTTGATAGACAGCAACATACTTTTCTTGGATATCTAGTGGAGGGAGGTCAATTTCGATATCACACATATCATCCCATGAGAAGGTTTCACGAGCAGAGCCCCATGAATTATACCTTGCAAAACGGTCAAACTCTGGACGGTTGAAATACATGAAGAGGAACTCAGACGATAATTCTTCGACATCTTTAACTTTGAAGACAGTTGAAATAGATGACACTAGATATTCTTCATTAGAAGCATTGTATGAAAGAGAAATCTTTTCTCCACGTCTTGATGTATCAGACACGTAGGCAAAATGTTTCGGTGGAACAACCTTGTAAGATTTCAAACTAACACCGTCCAATTTCGCCTTTGTCGTAATGAACTCTTTACTTGTGGAAATTCCTACAACATGACTAGCATCCAGTCTATCTTGATTCCTCTCATCATAAGTTTCTAGATATTTTCCTAGCTTAGTTAACGTCATAACCAATCCCCTTAAAGGCTTCTTCCAAACTTGTTTGAGAGGCTTTTTCTAGCGATAAAACTTCTTTCATCTCAGCTTGGATGCGTGCCATTTCTACACCATAATCAATGTCTAAATCATGGTCAATAAATTCCACATATTTAGATGGAGCAAGTGAGTAATTAGCTTCTCGGACATCCTCAAGAGTGGCTGACTGACAGAGTTCTGCCACATCTTCATAGCCTTGACCTGTTTGCCAAGCATGGTAAATCCTTTTAACTTCAGCAATTTGGTCGTCGGTTAGAACAGTCTTTTTCTTGTTTTTTCCTTTTTCATAAACATACTTCTCGACATGGTCATCCCAGCGTCTCAAGTCGCAAAAAAGAATTTCGTGCTCACGATTACGAAGTAAGTGACCATTTTTTTCGCCACCTTTTTTATTATTATTGACAATCCAAAGTGTCACTGAAATATCAGTCGTATAGAACATATCACGAGGTAAAACGATAATCGCTTCCACCTTATCATTTTCAATCAACTGTTTACGGATCTCGTATTCCACACCATCCGCATTCAGGGCACCGTTTGCCAGTAAAAAGCCTGCAACTCCATCTGTCACATCAAGTTTTGAAAGCATGTGAAGAATCCAAGCATAATTGGCATTGGAAACAGGAGGAACTTGATAGCCTTCCCAACGGGAATCATCTAGTAACTCATTATCACTACGCCAGTTTTTCAGGTTAAACGGCGGGTTAGCCATGATATAGTCGACTTTCATATCTTTATGTTGGTCATCTGTAAAGCTAGAAGACTCACCATAAGGTTTACTACCCAAATTATATGAAATCCCTCGAATTGCTAGGTTCATCTTAGCAAGGCGACGGGTATCAGGGTTTTTCTCTTGACCAATAATAGAGATATTTTTCTTGTTACCATGATGCTGTTCAATGAATTTCATTGATTGCACAAACATCCCTCCAGAACCACAAGCAGGGTCATAGACACGTCCAGAATATGGTTCAATCAACTCTGCAATTAGTTTAACTGCTGAAGGTGGAGTATAGAATTCCCCCTCTTCCTTGGTACTTGCCACAGCGTAAGACTGCATGAAGTATTCATAAACACGACCAATCAAATCATCTTCATGAAACTTTTCAGGGTCAATCTTATTGATTTCATCAATTAAGTTTTTAAGGGTGCGGATTTCAACTCCTAAATTAGCATAGAAGCCATTCAACAAAGCTCCTTCTAGAGACTTGTTTTCTTTCTCAAGTTCAGACATGGCCTTATCAATCTTTACGGCAATATCATTTGAACTCGCTTCTTGAACAATGTACGACCAACGACTTTCTTCTTTGAGATAAAAGACATTCTCAGCTGTGTAGAAGTTCTTGTTATTCAGGAAAACATCGTTCTCACCGTATTGTTCAATAATTTCTAGACGGCGTTTTTCAAACTTATCACTAGCAAACTTGATAAAGACCAAACCGATTACTGCATCACGATTCTTTTCAGTACCACCCGCACCACGAAGAGCATTACGGCAATTAAAGAGAATCTGTTCAAGAGTTGTTTCTTTCTCAACTGCTTTCTTAGCCATTATAAAACACCCCCATTTTCAAAAATTGAGGGTGTTTTTTGACGTGCTGAAAAAAGGTAGAAACTACCTTGTGCTGTGCTGTGCTGTGCTGTGCTGTGCTGTGCTGTGCTGTGCTGTGCTGTGCTGTGCTGTGCTGTGCTGTGCTGATGGATTGTATCACTTTAATTCTCCTAGTCAATTTTATTACCTCTATTATACCACTTCAAAAAATTTTTGAAAAAGTCACGTGCTTTTGTGCACTCTCAGTGCATTTTTCAAGAGATTTTTAATAGTTTTTCCAACCATAAATTTAACAAAAATGCATGGAACCAGACATTTTCGTCATGAACTCTCAGTTCATGGGCACTCCCCGCTCCTTCAGTTAGAATGTGAGTACAAGATAATTCTTGTAATTTTTTTAAGAAGTCCAAAAGGTGCACCAAGGACGGTTTGAAGCAATATGAAAATTAGTCACTAACAGGCTGATTCTGCATATTACTGTTTCACCGTTTCTTCGTTGTACTTTTTTGCATCCATTCGGTAACTGTAATCGCTCATTTGTTTCTTTCCGTCTTTGGGCTGGAAAGGACAATCATGCTAAAAACTAAAATCAGAACCCTCTACTGTGAATCTCTTGGAAAAACTCTCAAGCAACAACTGGTTGAACAAGAAATTCCGCAAAACGAAATCTCTTACTACTTTGATGATGATGTCAAATTGATTTCTGCTCCAACTATCAGCCAGATTCTTAAAGGCAAACGAAACATTAGCATAGAAACTGTAGACGCTTTGCAAGAAACTTTGGAACTTCCTAATGTCAAGAGTGTCTTCTTCCCAAACCTTGATTTTTGTGAATCTCTCATTATCCATCTTACAGAGCTAATTCTCACTGATGGATTCAGTTCCACAAAACAACTCTTTCAAGAAAAAGAGACAGACATCCAACAAAATCTTTCAACTTTGGCAACTGCCTTATATAATTTCTTCCCTGATTTCCCCGAGGAAGAAACTTCTTATCAAATCGCTGATAGCTTAGCTGAATGGCTAATCGAATTCGTGACACTCGTATCACAACTTTAAGTGCGATACTTTCAAAATTCTTGAAATCGAGGTAAGGCTAAATCAATTATCATAGTGGTGTCCTTAGCTAAGACAGTCCAGCTCATGACCTAAACCGAGCAATGTCAACCTAATAAAAAAGAAACAAGTCCATAAGGAGGTCAAAATTATGGCAATTAAAACAAGACACAAACAAAGTGGGTACTCTACCACAACCGCATCTGAATATATCAAGCCAGATAAACCAATTCACAGTTTGAGTACTGAACTCGAAGCTCAACAGCTCTTTGAAGATGGCAAACCAACCGGTGAGATTGTTTCCTACAAGGCAACATTTGTTCAGGAAGGGCTTGAACCCTTTCAAGTCAAATTTGAAGATAAGGTCAAACTGCCCGAATTTCTCAGCTTAGTCCAATTCGACAACCTTCAGGCTGTAGAAGTCCGCTACAATGTCTACTTCAAAGCAGATGGCTTCAAGGAGGTCAAATAATGGTAACAAAATCAGATGCCATCCTGCAATCCTACTTGCTCCAGAGCCTAAACATGGCTCTAGGAGCTCTGATGCAGGGTGAAACAAGCTATACAAACAGTTTTAATATTGTGATTCAAGAGGATGGCTTTATCTTCATCCCTAGACTCCCATGTGCCTATATCCTGGATGATGAACTCTACAATAAAATCTTCTTGATTGCCAATGCCTCACTCTATCCGCATTACACGCTATTGAAACAGAACTCCACCTATTTTGTCCCACTCAAGACAGATGATATCCATGTCCAACGTGGTCTCTTCTTTCCATGGAAGATGGGGATTTCTGAGCGCTTGGTTATTCCTGACCTTGATAAGTACACTGCTGACTTACCAAAGAATCAGATTCCAATTATGGAAAATTTTGCTCTCAATCTTGATAAGGTCAATCACATCGCTATCTGCGGAAACTCAGGTTCTGGCAAATCTTACGCCCTCACCTACCTGCTCTCTGTACTCAAAAATCAATCTGATTTAATTATCGTTGACCCCAAATTTGACACCCCTAGTAGATGGGCTCGTGAACATCAAATTGCGGTGATTCATCCCGTCGAGAATCGTTCCAAATCTGACTTTGTATCAGAAATCAATGAACAACTAAGTCAGTGCCTTGATTTGATTCAAAAACGACAAGCTATCTTGTATGACAACCCTCGCCATGCGTTTACTCATCTCACCATTGTTATTGATGAGGTCTTGGCTCTTTCAGAAGGCGTTAACAAGACGATTAAAGAATCCTTTTTCTCACTTTTGTCACAAATTGCCCTACTTGGACGAGCTACTAAGATTCATTTGCTTTTGGTCAGTCAACGTTTTGACCACACGACTATTCCGATTTCGGTACGTGAGCAGCTCAATGTTCTCATTCAGATTGGAAATATCAATAAAAAGACCACGCAATTTCTCTTTCCCGACCTTGACCCAGAAGGTATCGTCATTCCAATTGGACACGGGACAGGCTTGATTCAAGTGATTGATAATGAACATCCTTATCAAGTCCTTCCGTTACTCTGCCCAACCTATTACACAAAGAAAGGGATTCTCTAAGATGAAAAAGTCGTTCTTTATGAGGACATTCAACCTCAACATCAATCTAATTCTATTCTCTGTCTTATCAGGTTTTCTTGGATGGACACTAAGTTTTCTAGTAACCACCCTAAGTCAGCCTTTGCCCATTTCACTTGACTTATCTCAGGTAAATCTTTACCTAGTTTTAGGAAGTCATTATTGTTACTTGAGTATGGTCATCTGCTTATCCATTCTGGCAGTATCAGTAATACTTGAAATCGTGAAGCGAGTTCGACTTGATAATCTTATCAACTATTTCAAATCTATCTACCACACTTTCAAGTTTCGCAACTTCCTGACACAACGTGAGAAGTCAGAAAAAGTTACAACGATAGATAACCAAACTATCACAACCTACAACCCAATAAATGGTAGCTTCAATCGCTGTGCTCATAAGAGTGTTGTAGACATCCGAAAAGACGAAGTCAACATCTTCATCAAAGTCCCACGAGACCAACAGGGACAAAAAGTTTTAAGCGACATGACTTCTCAATTAAAAGAAGAGGTCTCTAGCCAACATCCCAATTACTACTTTTCTGCCCCTAATCGGGTAAGAAACACCCTATGGTTAGTTGGTAAAAAACGGTAAAAGAGGGGGCTATGGCTTGCGTTTAGCAGTAGCCAAATAGCTTCCTCTTTTCAATTATGACAAGGTAATTGGGGGTTACTACGACCCCCCAATTATCCAATAATCAATAATCAGAAAGGTATAACACTCTATGACAAAAGAGCAACGCTCAAGCAAATGGACATTCCTTTTCTACAAAGAGAGTGCCCCTGCTGACTACTTTGAGATTCTTGAAGAATTACACGTGCCATTCATCTTGAGTCCATGGCATGACAAGGACATTAACAGACAAACAGGTGAGTTGAAAAAAGCTCACAAGCACGGAGCTTTCTTCTTTGATTCTCTCAAGAGTTACAAACAGGTATCTGAGTTAATCAAAGATAAGCTGAACGGCCCTGCTCATGTAGAGGTTGTCCAATCTCCTAAAGGGCTCTTCGATTACTTTACCCACGCTGAAAACAAGGATAAAACTCAGTATGATGTGAATGATATTGAAGTAGGCTGCGGCTTCAACCTTGATAAGTTTCTTGTAGAGCTGAACTCAGATGAGTTTATGCTCGAAGTCGTAGATATCATCGAACAAAATGATTTCACTGAGTTTGAAGAATTGGTTTGGTACGCCCGTGCAAACCATACACCTCTACTCGGACTTATCATCGAACGTACTTACTTTTTCGCTAAGTATCTTGATTCACGACGATGTAACCCACAACGAAATCAAACAAAGAAAGGAATTCGGAATGAGTAGAGAAAAGCTACAGCAAATCGAAACTTTATTGACTGTCTTAATTGAAACTATCAATAGGCAAAATAGTTCCAATAAAGCTTTATTGATGACACAGAAAGAACTGTTAGAGTTCTTGAGTATTTCCCCAAACACTTTGAAAGCATGGGAAAACAAAGGGCTCCAAAGACTTGAACCTCCAATTGAGGGAACTCGCACGGTATTCTATCAATTAGAAGACGTCATCAAATTTTTGACTCCTAACGTAAGCAAAATGTGCTAAAATAGTATCATCAAAATTGATTGTGAGGGTACTATTTTAGCCTTTTGATTATCCGAATGCGAAAGGCAAAAAATGCAAAAGAAAACACAAACCGAAATTATCGATTACAACGGTAAGAAAGTCACTAAGAAGATAAAACTTAATGGACAAGTCAGCTATTCCCTAAAAGGTGTGTATATTGGGACTGATGTGAAGACAGGAAAACGAGTCACAGCCTCACTCTCAGCAAAAACTTTACGACAATTAGATAGAAAAATTGTCGAAACAAAGATTGAGTTTGAAGAAAATGGCTCAACAGTCAAAGAAGTTTTAAAAGCAACTACTTTTGAAGAATTAGCAGAGGAATGGTTTTCAAATTTCGTTAACTGGGTTACTTCACAAAACACAATTAACCGTGTTCGTGGTTACCTAGACAACTACATTATCCCACAGTTTGGAGACTATAAAATAAATAAAATCGAAGCTTCTGATATCCAACTTTGGGTGAATAGACTAGCTAAGAGAGCCAAGAAATCTGTTGAATCAGGCGTGCTTAGAGCTAGAAAAGGTAGCGCTAAGGATTTTGGAGCAATGGTTCACAAGCTAAGTGATATTTTCGATTATGGCATCACGAATGCTGGATTAACTCATAACCCTTCAAAATCTGTCAAAATTCCTCCGAAGCCAAAATCACCAAAGAAAAGGATAATGGTGCTTCACGATGAAGATTTGTCTGTTTGGCTAGACTATTTGGACAGCTTGCAAAATACACGAGCTAATCGCCGGTTTAAAATCATCTGTCAAACACTTCTAGCTTCTGCATTACGAATCAATGAATTATTAGCGTTGGAAATTGACGATTTAGACTTTGAAAGCAACACAATTAAAGTCAGTAAAACATTGATGTGGAAAAATGCTAATAAGAAGAGCCGTACAAAAGGAGAGGTTGTCTGTAAATTAACACCGAAAACAGATGCGGGAAATCGCAAAGTACCTGTCCCTGAGGATATTCTTCTTGAGTTGAAAGCTTTTCATGAAGAAATGAATACCTACTTTGAAAAGCATAGCTTACCGAAATCAAAACTTATTTTCCCAACAATTTATGGGAATTACATGTGTGATAGAAATGAACGGGCAACACTCAAAAAACGATTGGCGAGCTTAGACCTTCCAGACTATGGTTTCCACTTATTCAGACATACCCATGCAAGTTTAATGCTGAATTCCGGGGCAAACTGGAAAGAACTACAAACCAGAATGGGACACAAATCAATCAAGACTACTATGGATACCTATGCAGAATTAGCTCCACAAAAGCAATTTCAAGCGGTTGACCTATATCTTGATAAGATTGCTAAGTTAACAAGTTAAGTCGCCTATCACTACCTTCATCACTACCTTTTCTTGAAAATTCAAGAGTAAACAACTGTAAACGTTGATTTAACAGCGTTTATAAGATGCTAAAATAGAAAATATTTAACCCTCACTGAGGTTAAGTAGACATTCAATACGAATTAATACATAAGAAAAACGCTCTAGTTTTACAACTGACTAGAGCGTTTTTTATTGATTAAAAATCAAAAAATAAAATCCTGACATAACACAATACTTTCAAAACAAATAATCAATTCAAATAAAAATTTGATAGAGATTTACTTATAAAAAATCCTTCATTAAATCATTTAAATCAGTTTTTAAAACAATCTGTCTGCTTTGAGTTAATTGACATTTTCTCTCATGAATTAGCTTTTCTAATATCTTTTCTCCTAATGCTCCGCCAATATGAAACTTTCTTTCAGAAAAATCTAAACATAATTTGATATTAGGATTAGGCTGATAGCCCAGCCATTGCTGCATAGTATTAATTCCTATTTGCGTCAAAGAATAGTTGATAGGGGATTCTTGTTTCATTAATTTATTTTGAATAAACCACTCAAATATTGTAACTCCTGCTTTTCCTGCTAAATGGTGTAAGCATGTTCGTGCTTCCCCAAGCTTAATTGCTTGAGGACGGCTGGCTAGTTTTTTGACGGCTAGTCTTCCTTGCTCTGTGATGGAGATATTATCATTATTTAATTTATAATAAACTCGCCCGTAGAAGTTAAATAAGACTATTTCAGGACTAGATTTTAAAAAAGTAACTTCATTTTTCGACAAAGAATGCCCTAGAATTCTTTCAATTTCAATTTGAGTTAGAAAACGATTAGCTGATAAAACCGAAATAATTTGTGACATTGGCATAGTAATTCACCACCTTTTTAATGACTAAAGCCTCAATTCTTAAAGAATTGATAAAAGTTTGGCATCAGTTGTGTAACGAGCTGTGTTGGCTCATAAAGGACGAATTTTTTAGCTTTTGTTGTTGTTAATAATTTAGCCTCTTTTAGAATCTGCAAATGTCTGGACACGCTGGAATTACTCATTAATAAAACTTGAGCCAAAGATTGTGTTGTACTTGGCTTATCAATGACATAATTCATAATTTGCAAACGGACAGGGTCACTCAAAGCTTTAAAAATAGTGATGAGGCTTTCCGGAGTAGAATTATAGTAACTTGGCTGCTCAGTAATATCATAAGTAATGGCAAGTCCTTGGTCGAAAGTTTCAACAAAGAGGTGAGGCCAAATAAAATAACTTGGTAATAGCATAATAGAATCACTGTCTTGCAGTTGGATTTCTTGGTCAAACGGTTTAATAATGACCAGCTCATCCTCTTTCCAATGGATGCGGTCAACCTGTAAATGATTAAACATTTCGATTAAACCGTTTTTTCTTAAAAAAGAAGATTGCTTCTGAATTTCATCTAGCAGTTTCTGCTGAATGGCTTTCTCTTCCCAAGTGTTATCAAATATTTCTCGTCGATACCAATTTATAAAAGAAAAAAGATGTTGATAAACACTGGAAGCATCCTTTCTCAAGTCACTAAGTAACTGATTGTCCTTATGCAAAGAAAAATCTTTCCATTCTAGTCCTTTTGCTAATGTCGGAATGAAGGAGTTTTCTCGGTCATTTGTCACTTTCTCCAAATGCTCAATTAACTGAGTAGTTGGTAGCTCATCAAAAAATTTCTTTAAATTTTGTATCTCTTCTTCAATCGTTGTCGCATGATAGCGAAAATTACAAAGCAAGATAGGGGAAACACCAAGTTCATAAAATAGTTGAAAATAATGAAGGTTTTCATAGAATTCCTTAGTAAGTTTATTTTGTATCCCAATGACCCAATCAACATTTGTTCCATGGTGACGAGGATTCAATAAAACATGTAAACTTCTAAAAAGCTCATTTAGTGGGGAATATACAAATTGTATCCTTTGTGTCAGCGTTTCATCTGTTTTCAGAGCATATTTGCTGAATTGAACAGTAATAGCCATAAATGATATCTCCAAACGATTCGATATTTCTAGAATTGATTGATTATAGATTATCTTCATTGTATCATAGTTTGAGATAAAGGAGGAAACGAAAATGACAAAACGGTTTCAGGATTTACTGATAACAGTTATCGCAGGTATGGGAATGTTATTATCTACTCTTGATACAGGTATTATCAATGTTGCATTATCCTTTTTGAAGGGGCAATTTCAAACGACAACTAGTATTGCATCTTTTACAATAACCGGCTATACGTTAGCTTTAGCTATCTCTATCCTGCCTTTAGGGGTATTAAGTGATAAATTTGGAAAGTTAAAGATTTCCTACTTAGGATTTGTACTTTTTGGACTGAGTTCACTATTTTGTGGGTTTGCTAATAGTATAGGATGGCTTATTATCGGACGGATTATTCAAGGCATGGGAGCGGCAGCTCTACAAGCTACGTCAGCAGCTTTGATTACTACTTTAGTTTCTGAAGAACGAAAGAACAGCTCTATCAGCATTTTAGGCGTTATGATTGGCTTAGGGCCTGTCCTTGGTCCGTCTTTAGGAGGCATATTACTTTCTTTAAATCTTTGGCGCTTTATCTTCTGGCTAAATGTTCCTTTTGCAATCCTCGCAATAGTATGTAACCATTATCTTCTTAATACGCTCTCTGAGGAGACTAGCGAACGAACATTGGATAATCTTGGAATTGTTATAAATGCTCTGATGTTAGTTTTTCTTTTATTAGGATTATCTTTATTAAGTAAACCTCATTTGTTAGCTATGAGCCTTACTTTAATAGTAGTCAGTTTATTGATTGGGATTTTGTTTTATCGTACTGAGCTTGATAAAAAGAATGCACTTGTAAATGTCAAGGGACTAAGGGAGAATCCTCAGGTAATCTCCTATCTTTTTCAAACGGTCGCCTTTGGTTTTGCCTCTGCCATGATATTTTTACTTCCTCCCTTTATTTTTGAACAGTTATATCATTTAGGAGTGGGACAAACTGGCTTTCTTGTACTAGGAGCACCTGCAGGCTTGGTCCTTTTTTCAAGAATATCTGGTAAAATCAATGACGGCAGTAAAAATAAAGCCTTTAGTCATTTAGGTCTCGGAATTATTATTGCTTCTTTGCTTTTCCTCTTACTTCTCACTCCTAACTGGCCTTATTTCTTCTTAACTTTAGGATTGTTTATTTATGGTATTGGCGGAGGCTATTTTCAACCTGCCAATATCGCAAGTATTATGCAAGCCAGCCCTATGGAAATGCAAGGAAGCACAGGAGCTTTACAGCGAATGGTACAAAATGTTGCCATTTCAGCTGGTTCAGCTATTGGCTCAACTTGCTTAAATCTTTGGTCGAACAATCTACTACTAGCCACTCGAATTGGCTGGGGAATTACTCTCGTTTTAGTTATTTTCAGTTTCACAAGGATAACAAACTTTAGATTTGCCAAATAAAGAAAAGAACTAACTTTTCACGATATAGTTCTTCAAATATTATCTAAATCACAAAACTACCTAAATATGGATTTCTATATATTTTCCTTTTTACAGCATCTCAAACTCTGAATAATAAAATTCCTTAAAGCTGACATTTTTCCTATTTCCTCTTGACCTAGAGTTAACTCTAGAAATTATAATAAGTATAACTTAAAAAGGAGGAAATTAAAAATGACAGCCAATCTTAATCAATACGTTTGCATCACCGGCGCCAGTTCCGGCATCGGACGAGCGTCAGCCAAAGCTTTCGCTCATCTCGGATTCCATCTCATTCTGGCAGCCAGACGAAAAGAATCATTAGAGGAGCTGAAGCAAGAAATTCTGCACACTTATCCCGGCCTGGATATTGTTGTCAAAAGCGTTGACCTAGGTAGCTCAGATAACGTCTATCAATTATACGAAGACTTAAGGAATTATCACATCTCTGTTTGGATTAATAATGCGGGTTTTGGCAACTATGATAGTGTCGCCGACCAAGACCTCACGAAAATTTCTGCTATGATTCATCTAAATATTGAAGCCTTAACAATCTTATCAACTTTATATGTTAGGGATTATCAAGATATCGAGGGCAGTCAGCTGATCAATATATCATCTCGCGGCGGCTATATGCTGGTCAATAAGTCCGTGAGCTATTGTGCTGCAAAATTTTACGTTAGTGCTTTCACCGAAGGACTGGCCCTAGAGATGGAAAGCCAGCACCATAAACTGCGGGCAAAGGTGCTTGCTCCGGCAGCAACCAAGACCGAATTTGGCAGGGTAGCGACTGACTCCAGGCAATACGATTACAACCGAGAGTTTAAACAATACCATACTGCTCAAGAGATGGCTGATTTCCTCATTCAACTCTACAAGAGTGATGAGGTGGTTGGCTTAGTTGATGTAACAGATTTCAGCTTCCACCTGAGCCCGCCGCTGTTTAAGCATTAGGATAACTACTGCTTAAATGCTGATACATAAAAGTTTAACTTTGAAGCAGCAAAATATCCTAACAATATTAGTGCGACCATGACAGATAGGGTAATTTTACCATGATTTACCGATTTTTGTCTTACTCTCTAATGTTTTAATAATCAAAATCAACCTGATCAGCTAAGAGTCTGGCCAAAGCTTGGCGGTCTCGAATGATGATTTGTTGCCCTGATTTGCTCAGAATATTTTGGACTGCCAGAGTCTTAGTTAGCTTGGCGACTGTGACCGGATGAATAGCGAGATAATCAGCAATTTCCTGATATTTGAAGAACTTAGGTAATTCATAGCGACCGTTGATGGGCTGGCTGTACTCCAGCAAAAAGCGACAGTAGCGTAAAGCGACTGGCTCGTCCATCAAGCTTTTAAAGTGCTGGATGAGGTTAATATTATTTTCCGTCAGAGTCTGGGTTACAATTTTCAAAAAGTCATTATCAGTAAGGAGATTCTTAAAGACTTGATGGCTCAACCGGTAAACCTCACAGACCGTACGCGCCTGAATACTGAAAGAAGACCAAAAAACATCGGTTTTGACCAGCTGATGGTGCAGCAACGGCGCAAAATTGATTACCTTGGGTCCTGAATGATAAGCATAGACTTTTTCCCGCCCGCTAAAAGAACTCGACAGCAAAGCACAAGTCCCAGAGGCAAGAAGGTAAATAGCTTCAGTGCTGCCGTCTTCGTCAGATGTACTGATATAATCTCCCTTTTTGAAAGTCATCCGTGTTCCCAGTGCAAAATAATGGCTTAAAGTTTTCATAAATCCTCTAAAATCTTAGTCTAAACTATATTTTTTTAGTCTAGTTTACCGTAAACTAAGCCTATCCACAAGGAAATGAGGTTATTATTATGAAAAAACTTTTAATCCCCCTGATCACCTTCATCCTAGTTATCCTTTTAGCCGTTGGATTTTTTACCTTTAGGTCAACCAACATCTCTAACCAATCAAGTTCCACTGCAAAAACTACCACCTCATCAACAGCTAAATCTAGTATCGATCAAGTCAACAATGCTTTGGCTGAAGACGAAGATGCTCTCATTAGTGATACAGCGTCTAAATTCAAGCAAGTTGACTACACTGATGAAGAGACCGGTAAAACCATCACTTACAATGTTTACCTGCCAGAAGATTACGATGAAAACAAAGAGTATCCGACCGTTGTCTTCATCGGCGACAGCAGCACAACCGGTGATGATGCGACCAAGTCTCTGACGCAAGGTCTGGGAGCTAACGTTTGGGCCAGTGATGATTGGCAGTCAGTCAATGAAGCTATCGTTCTCGTGCCAAGCTACCCTGAGACCATCTTGGATGATCACGGCAGTTATACAACGACTGAATATGTCGAGTTGACCAAGCGCTTTATCGACTATGCGAGCGAAAAGTACGCTGTTGATACTGACCGTATCTACGGTACTGGTCAGTCTATGGGAGCCATGACTACCTTGCTCCTTGCTAGCCAATACACTGACCTCTATGCAGGCATCATGATTGTTGATGGGCAGTGGGACATCAGTAAGCTCTCAGGACTGGAAGGTCAAAACATTGTTTATTTCGCTGCAGAAGACGATGAAAATGCCTGGGCTGGTATGCAGGAAGTCATGGACATGTATGATGAAGATGATGAATCGTATACCTACGCCCAATGGGACGGCTCTTGGACACCTGATCAGCTGAGCCAAGCTAGTAAAAAAATGACCGCCAATAGCAATAAGGCTTACTTCATCTCCTGGAAGTCCGGCAGTATCGAGGTTGACAGTTCGGGCATGGGCGGCAGCTCAGCCTACCATATGGCCAGCTTTGACTACGCCTACCGCTCCATTGCCATGATGGAATGGCTTTTCCAGCAAGAGAAATAATTTCTTCTAAAAGTTGGATATCTTTGTCAAATGGCTTAATGACGGCTAATCTGTCCTTTTGCCAATGACTGCAATCAATTTGCAGATGATTAAACCATTTTTTCTTAAAAGGATAAAGTAAAAAGGGAGTTCACCTAAACTTAGGCTGAAATCCCTTTTTAAATGACTGATTGTCTTCAAATAATACTTTGGCATGCGCTAAAAGACAATCTAATAAGCCTTCTTCTTCCACATAGCGATAGTTTCTGGCGGTAAAATCAAGCGCAGCAACTACTTTCCCATAGATTTCTGTTCCTTCCAGGAAAACGTAAAAAGAATAATGATGCTTGGTGCTGCTGATTAATGTAAAAGCAGCAATAGCAGATACTTGGTTACAATCTGTAGCTTAGACAAATATACAGGCGATACTTTTTTGTTTATACCCTTAATCATCAATGTTAAAAATCTTTTAAATTATTTATTCTCAAAGAATTTTAGTATGTTACAACGCCGGCTCGGTTGGCAGGTTCATGCCCTTCCAGCCTTCAAAGGCTCCTGCAAGCTCATAGGCTTTGAAACCAGCCTTATAAAGGGTCAGTAAGGCCTGTTTGCCCAGAATTGTGCCGCCATTCCAATCATAGACCACATAGGTTTTACTTTTATCAAGATTGGCTAAATGCTCGTGCAGATCTTTGGCTGGTATAGCCTTTGCTCCCTTGATTTGTTCTTTTTTCATTTGCGCCGGAGCATTGCGGATATCAAGGACGACATAGTCTTCATTCCCGTTCTTCATAGCTTCTAAAACGGTGAAGTGGTTAATATAAAGTTCTAAGTACATTTCTAAAAATTCAACTTTATCCATCTTATTTTCCTCCCATTGCATTTGCGATGCTGTCAAGCACTTCTTTTTGCCAATCAGCCAGATTAGCAATGACACCTTGCTCTATTTGGTGCATTTCTTCCCACATTTTAGTCACTAACTTCTTACCTTCATTTGTTAAGACGATTAGGTTTTGCCGTCTGTCCTTAGGATTTTGTTGGCGTTTCACAAGTCCTTTTGATTCCAGCGTATCAATCAGCTGCCCAACCGTGGTCCTATCAATTGACATGAGTTCCCCGATTTTTATTTGCGTAATAGAATCATTGTTACTAAGCGTGACCAAAGCACCATACCCTCTCGAATCGATACCATATATCAAGAGAGATTTGGAAAACTGTTTATCCATCTTCTGAGCGACTTTACTAAGGGTATAGCCCCATGATTGTTCTAATTTCAAATCATCACCTCTTTTGATTATCAGTTTTCCTGATTATATATTTTATTCAATGTTTTGTCAACTATCAAAGAGGAAGATTTTAATAATTTTACTTTTCAAAAATTTTCCTTGCTTGCTCAGATAAATCTTTGACAAAAATACTGATAAATTGTACTCTTAAGATAGTTATACATCAAGTTTTTTTGATATGAGGTGATTGCAATCGGTCAGTATACACGTGATGCTCAAATTTTCAAGGCACTTGCAGATGAAAAGCGCCTGCAGGTATTGGATTATTTACAGCAGGGAGAAACCTGTGCCTGTGTCTTGATTGAAGCTTTAGATATTCCCCAGTCGGCACTTTCTTACCACATGAAAATTTTGTGTCAGTCTGGTCTTGTCAGCAGCAGGCAGGAGGGAAAATGGAAACATTACAGCATCAGCAGTCTGGGCGCTAGCTATGCCATAGAGCGCCTCGGGCAATTAACCGCTGCTGACAACAGTCATGCTAAAACCTGCCATTGCCAGCGAAAGTCATCGTAAACATGACTTTTATTTAAACCTAATGTATCAAATTTTTTTGATCTATTATCTGTAAAACGTGAACGGAGGCCCAATGATGTGGTCATTTATCCAAGATCAGATTCTCGGCATGAAATGGCTGAACAGCCTTATCGGCAAAATCCTATCATCACTCGGTCTTGACCTTGAGTCAAGGCTGGGAGGGAGTCTGCAGTTTTTTATTTACGATGTTATCAAGATTACCATTCTCTTATGTGTTCTGATTTTTATCATTTCCTATATTCAAAGCTATTTTCCGCCAGAGCGCAGCCGAAAGATTTTAAGCCGCTTTGACGGTCTGACAGCAAATATTATCTCTGCCCTGCTGGGAACGGTAACCCCCTTTTGCTCCTGCTCCTCCATTCCTCTTTTCATGGGATTTTCAAGTGCCGGTCTGCCGGTCGGCGTGACCTTTTCCTTTCTAATTTCATCTCCGATGGTTGATTTGGGCAGCTTAATTTTGCTGATGAGTATTTTTGGCGGTCAAATTGCTGTCATTTACGTTATTTTTGGCTTAGTAGTTGCTGTTATCGGAGGCTCTGTTATTGAAAAACTGGGCATGGAAAAATACGTTGAGGATTTCGTCAAAAATGCTCAGGCTATTCATTTAGAGGCAGAAAGCTTATCATGGCCTGACAGGCTGTCTTTCGCCAAAGAACAAGTCGCTGACACCTTTAAGAAGGTCTTTCCTTATATTCTGGCAGGTGTTGGCATTGGCGCTCTTATCCACAATTGGATACCGGAACATTGGGTCACTCAGGTGCTCGGCAGCCACAATCCTTTAAGCGTTATTCTTGCAACGCTGATTGGTATTCCTATGTACGCGGATATTTTCGGCTCTATTCCGATTGCTGAAGCTCTGCTGAGCAAAGGAGCCCAGCTGGGAACGGTTTTATCTTTTATGATGGCTGTCACCACTTTGAGCCTGCCTTCTCTCATCATGTTAAAAAAAGCTGTCAAAGCTCCGCTCTTAGCCGTTTTTATCCTGATTTGCACTGTTGGTATTATCTTAGTAGGATATGCTTTTAATATCCTGCAGACATTCATATTTTAGGAGGTATAACGATGTCATTGTTCAGAAAAAAAGAAAATCAAGATTTTCACAAGACTGCTGCGCCAAAAAGCGAGGCTGCTGTTTTTAAAGTGCTGGGCTCCGGCTGCAAGAAATGCCAAACTTTAGAAGCTAATGTCAAGCAAGCTTGTGAGGAAACTGCGCTCAAAGCTGTTGTCGAACACGTCAAAGATTTCAGCCAAATTGCTAATTACGGTGTTATGTCCACACCGGCTCTCGTTTTAAACGAAGAAGTCGTTTCTGCTGGTAAGGTCTTGTCTGCCGAGGACGTGAAGGCTATTATTCAGGAGAAATTATCATGACCTCAAAGCCCAAGGTTGCCTTTATCTGTGTCCATAATTCCTGCAGAAGTCAGATGGCTGAAGCTTTGGCCAAGTCTCGTTACGCTCATGTTTTCGAGGCCTATTCAGCTGGGACAAAAACCAAACCGCATATGAATCAAGATGCTGTCCGAATCATGAAAGAGCACTATGCCATTGACATGGAGGCCGCACAGTATTCTAAACTGCTGGAAGAGCTGCCGGTCATTGATATTGTTATTACCATGGGCTGCAATGTCCATTGTCCTTATCTGCCTTGCAAACACAGAGAAGATTGGGGTTTGGATGATCCCACAGGTCAGCCAGACCAAGTCTTTCTGCAAACACTTCACAGCATTGAGGATAAGCTTGAAGCTTTAGCCGACTTTGTTAAGGCTCATCCCTTTAACTCTTAATCCGTTTCAACCTTCAAAAACCATCTTCTTACTGTCAGCTTGAGGCTGCAGTGAAGCAGCATTTTAGGCTCAGGCCTCAACTGTACAAAAAGCTCCGGCCTGCGCTTGCCGGAGCTTTTAGACTATAGACAGCCCTCTATTTGCTTATTTTGATAAGCAAAAATACCATATAAATTTTCACGAGCGCAAGCGAGCTAAGGAAATATCACCGAAAAAAGCTTTTTTCTTACTTTTCACTAGAGTTGGTATGGTGTTTTTCTTTCCATTCTTTGATATAGTTAAGCCGCTGTTTGATTCTGGCTTCATGGCCTTCTTCGGTCGGCTTGTAATAAATATGATCAGCTATGCTTTCAGGGCGTGTCGGCATTGTAGTCAGTTTATCTTTATAAAAATGCGCCAGCTGATACCCCTTGCCGTAACCGACTTCTTTCATGAGTTTGGTTGTTGCATTGCGCAGCTGCAAGGGCACCGGTTCATCAATGGTTTGTTTGATGTCCTTTTGCACAGCTGTTCTGGCTTTATATGTTGCATTGGACTTTGGAGCCAAAGACAGATAAATCACACACTGGGTCAGATGTACATCACACTCAGGCAGTCCGATGTAGCGGCAGGCTTGAAAAACATTAATCGCCAGATTGAGGGCACTGTTGTCCGCCAGTCCGATATCCTCACTGGCAAAGCGAATCAGACGCCGGGCAATATAAATAGGATCCTCACCGCCATCAATCATCCGCCCTAACCAGTAAATGGCTGAATCCACATCGCTGTTGCGCATGGATTTATGAAGGGCAGAGATGATATTATAATGTTCCTCACCGGCCTTATCATAATAGGCCGTTTTCTTATCCAGCAGTTCTTCCAAGAGGTCACCGGAGATGGTGACTGTTTTATCTTTTATGTCACTGTTAATGACCAGCATTTCCAGTGTATTGAGAGCTGTCCTGGCATCCCCGTTAGAATAAATGGCAATTTGTTTCAGGAGCTCATCGCTGATACTAATCTCCAAATCCGGAAAAGCCTGAGGGGATTTGAGAACCCGTTTGAGCAAGTCTGTAATATCACTTTCGCTTAGCTGCTTGAGAACAAAGACCCGGGTGCGTGACAGTAAAGCTGAGTTAACTTCAAAAGAGGGATTTTCAGTTGTCGCTCCAATCAAAATGATACTGCCCTTTTCCACATAGGGCAAAAAAGCATCCTGCTGAGCCTTGTTAAAACGGTGGATTTCATCAATAAAAACGATAGTGCGCTCACCCAGCTGGCGGTTTTCCTCTGCTTCGTTCATGATTTTACGGATTTCTTTGATGCCATTTAACACCGCGCTGAAGGTAATAAACTTGGATTTGGTCTTTTTGGCAATAATTTCAGCCAGTGTCGTCTTTCCCACTCCGGGCGGTCCCCAGAAAATCATGGACGACACCTGGTCTTTATCAATCATTTCCCGCAAAAATTTTCCTTCTCCCACCAGATGCTTCTGACCGACAAAATCATCCAGACTGGTCGGCCTCACACGGCTGGCTAGAGGTGCTGTCATATCCATATCTTGGTCAAATAAAGATGTTTGCGCCATGGCTGTCCCTCCGATCTCAATACTATAAACAAAAACCTAAATCGCTGCTCTTGTTTAAGAGTCTGCTGAATCTCCTATCTGCTCTTTATAGAACTGAATTTTGTCAAGCAGCTGAGCTTTATTGTCTAAAAGAGACTGAATCGTTTTATCCAGTACTTTTAAATGATTTTCCAGCAACTGCATTCTTTCCAAATAAGTGCCGGCTCCTTTTTCTCTCAGTTCAGAATACCTTTTGATTTCTTTAAGCGGCATGCCGACAGCTTTCAAACGCAGTATAAACAGCAGCCAGCGGTAATCATCATCAGTATAGCAGCGCCTGTTGCTACTATCTCTCTGCGGCTTTAATAAGCCTTGATTTTCGTAATATCTAAGCGTATGGATACTGAGCTTGCTGCGTTTTGCAAATTCTCCTATTGATTCCTTCATTTTTTCCCCTTCCGCTGTCAACCTCTAGTGAACTCTAGGTGCTATCTTTATTATAACGCAAAAGAAGAGGAATTTGATAGAACAGCACACAAAAACTCGACTGCGGGACAGGCAGTCAGGATAGCTGCTTGTTCCGAACTCCAGCTTGACGGACTTTTGGTATCTTTAGCCACCACAGTTTCTTGTCAAGTCTTCTCCTAATTTTTTTCCAATAATCATTTAAATAAATTGAAACTATTTTCTGAAAATGATTTGATTCATAAAAATATTTCATTTTTTTACATAAATTTGATACACTACTAGTAACTAGAGAATTTTTCTCCGTCTGTTACTGTTCAAACTGATAATCGAAAACAACCAAAGGAGGTCAGTATGGAAAAAGAACCTGTTATTGAGTTTAAAGAGGTCAATAAAATTTATGGAGACAATGTTGCTGTTGAGCATATCAATCTGAAAATTATGCCCGGAGAGTTTGTCTGCCTGATCGGTACCAGTGGTTCCGGCAAAACAACTATCCTGCGTATGATTAACCGAATGTTAAAACCAAGCAGCGGCGAAATCTTGATCAACGGTCAGGAAATTTCACACTTCAACCCTGTCCAGCTGCGGCGAAAAATCGGCTATGTCATTCAAAATATCGGTCTCATGCCTCACATGACCATCTATGAAAACATTACGCTGGTGCCAAAGCTTTTGAAATGGCCGGAAGAAAAGAAAAAAGCCAAGGCAAAAGAGCTGATAAAATTAGTTGAGCTGCCGGAAGATTTTCTGGATCGCTACCCTTATGAGCTGTCCGGCGGGCAGCAGCAGCGTATCGGTGTTATCAGAGCACTGGCTGCCGATCAAGAGATTATCCTCATGGATGAACCTTTCGGAGCCTTGGACCCTATCACAAGAGAAGGACTGCAGGATCTTGTCAAATCGCTGCAGGAAAAGACTGGAAAAACCATTGTCTTGGTTACCCATGATATTGATGAAGCCTTAAAGCTTGCAACCAAAATTGTTGTTATGGATGAAGGCCATACTGTTCAGCAGGACAGTCCTACTGAATTGCTGCGACACCCAGCAACACCTTTTGTGCAAAAGATGATTGGGGAAGACCGCCTGATTCAGGCACGCGCTGATGTCACGCCTGTTAAGACAATCATGTTAAAAGATCCGGTTTCCATTATGCCCGAACAATCCCTGCATGAAGCCGTTTCCTTGATGAGACAAAGACGTGTTGACTCTCTTTTAGTCACAGATAAGGACAATAAACTGCTCGGCCTGATTGATATTGAAACCCTCAACAACAACTATAAGAAGGATCTTTCTGTCGGCGATATCCTAAACAAAGTTACTTTCTACTTAGAAGAAGACCAGCTCCTGCGCGATACAGCCCACCGTATTTTAAAGCGCGGCTTAAAATATGTTCCGGTGGTTGACAAAGAACACCACCTTAAGGGAATTGTAACGCGGGCATCATTGGTTGATATGCTCTATGATATCATCTGGGGCAGCCAAGATACGGAGGACACGCTATGAGTGACTTTTTAGCACAATACGGCAGTGAATTAATCGTTAAGACTTGGGAACAGATTTATATTTCGGCAATGGCTCTGTTTTTGGGAATTATTGTCGCTGTTCCTATCGGCGTTGCGCTGACACGGTTTCCTAAACTGGCTAAGTTCTTTATCGGTCTGGCCAGTATCCTGCAAACCGTTCCCAGTCTGGCTCTTTTAGCCATGATGATTCCTTTGTTTGGTGTTGGAAGAACGCCTGCAATCATCGCTCTTTTCATTTATTCTTTGCTGCCAATCATGAGAAATACCTATATCGGAATGAACAGTGTGGACCCCATTTTAAAAGACAGTGCGAAGGGCATGGGAATGACCCCGATTCAGTCAATTTTTCAAGTTGAGTTGCCCTTGGCAGTGCCGGTTATTATGACAGGAATCAGGCTGTCTGCTATTTATGTCATTGCCTGGGCTACCTTGGCGTCCTATATCGGTGCCGGGGGCCTTGGAGATCTTATTTTCAGCGGTTTAAGCCTCTTTCAGCCTTCTTTAATTATCGGGGGAACCATTCCTGTTATTCTCCTTTCTTTAATTGTTGATTATCTGCTCGGGCGCCTTGAAGATCATTTGACACCGCGACAAAAGAGGAATTTATGACATGAAAAAACGACTATATTTTTTAGCAATCCTTACAATAATTCCACTAATTGCTTTAGCCAGCTGCAGCAAAAGCAACAATGCGAAAAATAAGGACGATGCTAATATAAGAATCGCCGCACAAAGTACGACGGAATCCAGTATTATGGCTAATATGATCAGCGAATTGATTACTCATGAATTGGGCTATAAAACGACCCTGATTTCCAACCTCGGCTCCACCAATGTAGTCCATCAGGCGCTGATGCGAGAAGACGCGGATGTTGCAGCAACCCGCTATACAGGAACAGACCTGACAGGAACGCTGAATTTGCCGGCTGAAAAGGACAATATCAAGGCCAGCAAAATTATCAAAAAAGAATTCACCAAGCGCTTTGATCAAACCTGGTTCCCAAGCTACGGTTTTGCCGATACTTACGCTTTTATGGTGACAACTAAATTTGCCAAGGCAAACAATCTTACAACCGTAGCGGATTTAAAAAGAATCGCAACGACTGCTAAGGCGGGTGTTGACAGTACCTGGATGAGACGCGAAGGCGACGGTTACAAGGAATTCAGCCGCACCTACGGTTTTTCCTTTAAGAGCATCTATCCGATGCAGATAGGCCTTGTTTACGACGCTGTTGAAAATGATAAGATGCAGGTGGTTCTGGGATATTCCACAGACGGCCGCATCCAAAGCTATGACCTTACCATTCTTAAAGACAATAAGCATTTCTTCCCGCCTTACGATGCGTCTATGGTTGCTAACAACCGGATTTTAAGACAGTATCCTGAATTAAAGCCGCTTTTGCACCGCTTAGACGGAAAGATCGACCTTGAGACCATGCAAGAGCTCAATTATCAAGTAGATGACCAACTGCTGGAGCCATCTGTCGTTGCACATAATTTTTTGAAAAAACATCATTACTTCCGTGAAGGAGGGGATTAATAATGAGTCATATGAGTATTACAGAGCAGCTGATTTACTATTTTCAGCACAACAGCAGCTATGTTCTGACACAGTTCCTGCAGCACTTCCTCATTTCTATATACGGCGTGCTGCTTGCTGCCCTTATAGGAATTCCGGTAGGAATACTGATTGCTAAGAAGGGGCAGCTCAAAGGATTTATTATGGGCATCGCCAATGTCATACAAACCATTCCTTCTTTAGCCATGATTTCCATTATCATGCTGGCTTTGGGTCTGGGCACCAAAACTGTTATTGCGACCGTCTTTTTATACTCCTTGCTGCCTATTATCGGCAATACCTATGCTGGTATTCGAAATGTCAATGCTGACCTAGTTGACGCTGCCAAGGGCATGGGAATGACTGGTAAACAGCAACTGC
Source organism: Streptococcus sp. ELY_90 (assembly GCF_058314475.1). Classification (NCBI taxonomy): domain Bacteria; kingdom Bacillati; phylum Bacillota; class Bacilli; order Lactobacillales; family Streptococcaceae; genus Streptococcus; species Streptococcus sp. ELY_90. Next base: position 61,864 of record NZ_JBZFUJ010000006.1, on the reverse strand, counting down.
TGATGGTTGAGCTGCCCTTGTCTTTAGCTGTCATCATGGCCGGTATCCGCAATGCCTTGGTGCTGGCAATCGGGATTACGGCTATCGGAGCCTTTGTCGGCGGCAGCGGTCTTGGAGATATTATCATACGCGGTACCAATGCAACCAACGGCGGTGCTATCATTCTTGCAGGTTCCCTGCCAACCGCCTTTATGGCTGTTGTCTCCGATTTAATTCTCGGAGCTATCCAGCACTATTTGGAACCAAAAGGTATGTCAACCAACCGTTAAACTCATAACCATCCGTTTGCCAACGGGTGGTTTATTTGTTTTACAGCTACGTGCACAAACAGAAGCAAAAATTACATCAATAAAAAAGCTGCCTGATGAGGCAGCTGTCAGTCTAACCAAGTCTCTTCATCCGGTAAGAGGCTTTTTTTAGAAATTTTAGAGACGTGCCGGTTGCCGGCTACATAAAAACAAAGCGGCTCTGTGCGCCAGCTGTCGCTGCAGGTCACACCGATGCGGGGCCTTACGGCAATACGGTGCGGTAATTTGTCCTTTAGCAGCTGCAGGTGAGAAGCCTCTAAAAAATCTCCATTGAAACGCTTATCAATCCCTGCCAACTTTGTTAATTTCCCGGGACCGTTGGCCAAAAGTTCACCGTCAGGAAGTTCCAGAGCCCGGATAAGAACTGCTTCTGCAACATCCTGTTCCTTAGTCACCAAGTTGAGCATCTGATGGCCGTAAATCTGATAAACATACCAGTGCCCTGCCGGCAGATACATGGCTTCATTTTTCGGCGTTCGCCGCCCCTTAGCACTGTGGCAGGCACTGTCCTTGCTGCCCAAATAAGCTTCTGTTTCTACAATTCTGCCCAGCAGCTGACCATTTAAACACAGCTGCATGCCCAGCAAGGCTTTGGCTGTGCCGATGGTGTCTGTTTCCATTAACTGCTTAAATTCATTTGTTAGCATAGCTTTATTATAACATGTCAAGGCTTAAGTAAGATTTGTTTTGCAAGGGACAGCAAAAAAACACGCGCAATTCTTGAAATCGGTTTCAAAAGTGCTATAATGAATTTAATTAAATAAAAATTGGAGGAACAACTATGGCCTATAAGACAACCTACCCGTATACGAATGAGGTTTTACAAGAATTTGCAAACAACAGTGATGCAGATTTGGAAAAGGCATTGGCAACAGCACACGCTCTTTATAAAAAATGGCGTGCTGAAGGCGGTCTGGAAGAACGCAAAGCTCAACTGCATAAAGTAGCTGACCTTCTTCGCAGGGACCGTGACAAATATGCTGAAGCGATGACCAAAGACATGGGTAAACTTTTTACAGAAGCTCAAGGGGAAGTTGATTTATGTGCAGAAATTGCCGACTACTTTGCTGATAAAGCTGAAGAATTCCTGCAGCCTAAGTCATTTGAACCTATCCACGGAGATGCCTATTATATCAAACAGGCAGTCGGCGTGCTCTTTATGGTAGAACCTTGGAATTTCCCATTCTATCAAGTAATGCGTGTGTTCGCTCCTAACTTTATGATCGGCAATCCGACCGTCCTAAAACATGCGTCTATCTGCCCGGGTTCTGCCCAAGCATTTGAAGACTTGGTTAGGGAAGCAGGCGCTCCTGAGGGCTCTTTCAAGAACCTCTTCCTCACTTATGACCAAGTAAACAATGCTATTGCAGACCCTCGGGTTCAAGGTGTTGCCTTGACCGGTTCTGAACGCGGCGGTGCTTCAATCGCTGCCGAAGCAGGAGCAAATCTGAAAAAATCTGCACTTGAACTTGGCGGTAACGATGCCTTCCTTATCTTAGAAGACGCTGATTTTGATCTCTTGAAGAATACTGTCTTCTTTGCCCGTCTCTACAATGCCGGTCAGGTATGTACATCATCGAAACGCTTTATCGTTGTTGGCGATGACAACTATAAGAAATTCGTTGATATCGTTGTTGAAGCCTTTAAGACAGCTAAATGGGGCGACCCAATGGATCCTGAAACAACACTTGCACCGCTGTCATCTGCTGAAGCCAAAGAAGATGTTCTTGGCCAAATTAAATTGGCGGTAGATAATGGAGCGCATGTAGTTTATGGCAATGAACCGATTGACCATCCGGGAAACTTTATCATGCCTACTGTCTTGACTGATATTACTAAAGACAACCCAATCTACAACCAAGAAATCTTTGGCCCTGTGGCATCTATCTACAAAGTGGATACCGAAGAAGAAGCTATCGCTATCGCTAATGATTCCAGTTATGGACTGGGCGGTACTGTCTTCTCCAAAGATCTTGAGCACGCCAAAGAAGTTGCTGCTAAAGTTGAAACAGGTATGTCCTTCATCAATTCCGGCTGGACATCTCATCCGGAAGTTCCGTTTGGCGGTATCAAAAACTCAGGCTACGGCCGCGAACTCAGCAATCTTGGATTTGATGCTTTCGTCAACGAACACCTTGTGTTCACGCCTCATCAATAAAGTCAGCTGACGTTTTCTGAACTCCTAAATGCGCTTGCATTTAGGAGTTTTTTTATTTGCCTGTATTTTCCAGAAAAGTTAAACTTTTTTTGCACCACTTTCTGAAAATAGGCGTATAATCATCTTATAAAGTAAAAGGCTTACATTAGATGGGAAGTGTTTTTCGTGATTAGAAAAGGCAATCAGCAAAACATTAACAGACAGCCTAATTTATACCAATACGATATACAGACTGTCTTTGAACAGGCAAAGACTAGTCCTCAGGGACTCTCTTTTGATGAAGCTGCCAAAAGGCAGGAAATATACGGCCCTAACCAACTGGAAAAAATCAAAGGAGAACCCTTAATCATCAAATTTGCCAAAAACTTTTTGTCTTTGATGGCAATTTTGCTCTGGATTGGCGGAGCGGTCGCCTTCTTCTTTGCAGGAACACCTGAGCTGGGAATAGCTATCTGGCTGGTCAACATTATCAACGGATGCTTTTCTTTCTTCCAAGAATACAAGGCCGGCAAGGCAACAGAAGCACTTGAGCACATGCTGCCTGTCTATGCCCGCGTTACGCGGCAAAATCAAGAAGAAAAAATTCTTGCCCAAGAGCTGGTGCCGGGTGATTTGATGATGATTGAAGAAGGCGACAGTATTTCTGCCGATGCCCGTATTATTTCTGCTACAGATGATTTTCAGGTTAATCAGTCTGCTCTTACCGGCGAGTCTAATCCCGTTAATAAAAATAACCGTGCTATTTTTGAGAAAGATCCCGATCTTCTCAGTTTGGACAATCTTGTCTTTGCCGGCACATCTGTCAGCAAGGGCAATGCTAAAGTTCTAATCACCAATATCGGTATGGCAACAGAATTCGGACAGATTGCCCATTTAACACAAGGCGTCAGCAATGTCACCAGTCCTTTGCAAAAAGAACTCAACCGTCTGACCAAGCAGATTTCCTTGATCGCTGTATCGGTCGGTATCTTCTTTTTGCTCACGTCCGTTTTACTCATTAAAGAACCCTTGGCACAGGCCTTTGTCTTTGCATTGGGCATGATTGTGGCCTTTATTCCTGAGGGTCTTTTGCCAACCGTGACACTGTCACTTGCCATGGCTGTTCAAAAGATGGCTAAGAAAAATGCGCTGGTCAAAACGCTGGCTTCTGTAGAGACTTTGGGAGAAACTTCCGTTATCTGCTCTGATAAAACCGGAACACTGACCCAAAATGAAATGACGGTCAATCATATTTGGACGCCGCAGCAAGAATATGAGGTGACCGGCTTGGGTTATGCTCCCAAAGGTACTATTGAGGCTAATCAAAAAGCTGTCCAAGTCAGTGACAATCCCAGTCTAAACTGGCTTATCAGAGGAGCTGCTCTTTGCGGCAATGCTTCCATTGAACCGCCTCACGGGGATCAAACACGCTACACTGTCCTTGGCGATCCGACCGAAGCCTGCCTAAACGTCCTTGCTCAAAAAGCTGGAATTGACCTAACCGACAATGAAAAGACAGCTCCAAGGCTCCATGAGCTGACCTTTGATTCTGACCGTAAGCGCATGACAACCGTTCACCAGCTTGAAACAGCGCTGGCCGGTAACCATCTGATTAGTTTTACCAAGGGTGCGCCTAAAGAAATCGCAGAGCTGTCCAGCAGAATTTACGACCAAAATCAGATTAGGCCCTTGACTGATAAGGAAAGAGCTGACATTTTAAATGCCAATGACCAATATGCCAAAGACGGGCTGCGCGTTTTGGCTCTGGCCTGCCGCCAGCTTGATCAAACAGCTGACCTGCCGAAGGATTTCGCGGATTATACCCCTGAAATCATTGAACAAGACCTCATCTTCATGGGACTCCTTGTCATGCAGGATCCCCCGCGTATGGAAGTTGCCAAGGCTATTGAAAAATGCCATAAAGCCAATATCAGAATTATCATGATCACCGGCGACTATGGTTTGACAGCTCTCAGCATCGCAAAGAAAATCGGCATTGTTCAAGGAAACAACCCCCGATTGGTCACAGGTCAGGAATTAGGAGAGCTCTCTGACAGTGACCTTCAGACGATTCTTAAAGACGAAGTGGTCTTTGCCCGTATCGCTCCTGAACAAAAATACCGCATCGTGACCAATCTGCAGGAACTAGGCCATGTTGTTGCCGTAACCGGCGATGGTGTCAACGATGCTCCCGCCCTGAAAAAAGCTGATATTGGCGTTGCCATGGGAATTACCGGAACAGATGTTGCCAAATCCTCAGCTGACATGATTTTAACCGATGATAACTTTGCCTCCATCGTTAATGCTATCGAAGAAGGACGGACAGTCTATCAAAATATTAAAAAGTTTCTAACCTACATCTTCAACTCCAATACCTCTGAAGCAGTGCCCTCAGCCACCTTTCTGTTCTCCCGCGGGTTCATTCCTCTGCCATTAACCGTTATGCAGATTCTCGCTATTGACCTTGGCAGTGACATGCTGCCCGCCTTAGGTCTGGGTATTGAAAATGCTGAAAAAGATATTATGGAAAGACCGCCCAGACGCAAATCGGATCCGCTCCTCACTAAAAAGCTGCTGGTTAAAGCCTTTGTCTGGTACGGTCTGCTGGAAGCTGTTCTTGCCATGGGAGCTTTCTTTTTCACCTATCTGATTCACGGTCAGGGATTTGCTTTTAGCGGCCCCTACTATGCAGAAGCCACAACCATGACGCTGGGAGCTATCATATTCTGCCAAATCGGCATGGTGCAAAACTGCCGGACAACTAAGCAGTCTGTCTTTGATCTTAAACTCTTTTCAAATTCTTATATCAATCTGGGAATGCTGGCTGAAATCCTGCTCTTTATCCTTTTGAGCTACCTGCCTCTTTTTAACCATATTTTTAATACAGCCCCTTTAGAAGCAGTGAACTGGCTTTACCTGATTTGCTGCCCGCTTCCTATTCTTGCTTTGGAAGAAATTCGCAAGGTCTGGCTCAGAAAGCATTCGCACACATGAGCTTTAAATTGATACAGAATTTTTCAGAAAATAATAGAATTTTGCAACAATTATACTGATTACAAGCAAGATTTGTGCTATAATGTTTTATAAAGTTATAGCATTCTGCTTCAGATAACTATATATGAGATGAAAGGAAGCGGTCAAATGACTGACAAAGAAACTCTTAAACATTTAAGAAATCGCAGTTCTGTCTACGATTCAATGGTTAAATCACCTAACCGTGCTATGCTCAGAGCAACAGGCATGCAGGATGACGATTTTGAAAAGCCTATCGTTGGCGTTATTTCCACTTGGGCCGAAAATACACCCTGTAATATTCACCTGCACGACTTTGGCAAACTGGCAAAAGTCGGGGTTAAAGATTCGGGAGCCTGGCCCGTTCAATTCGGAACCATTACAGTTTCAGACGGTATTGCTATGGGAACCCAAGGAATGCGCTTCTCGCTGACATCACGCGATATTATCGCTGATTCGATCGAAGCGGCTATGGGCGGACACAATGTCGATGCCTTTGTCGCTATCGGCGGCTGTGATAAAAACATGCCAGGTTCCATGATTGCCATTGCCAATATGGATATTCCGGCTATCTTTGCCTACGGCGGTACTATTGCTCCCGGTAATTTAGACGGTAAAGATATTGACCTTGTCTCTGTCTTTGAAGGGGTCGGCCACTGGAACCACGGTGACATGACCGAAGAAGAAGTTAAAGCTCTCGAATGCAATGCTTGTCCCGGCCCTGGCGGCTGCGGCGGTATGTACACAGCCAACACCATGGCAACAGCCATTGAAGTTTTGGGAATGAGCCTTCCGGGCTCTGCTTCGCATCCTGCCGAATCTCCTGAGAAAAAAGCAGATATTGAAGAAGCCGGCCGTGCTGTTGTGAAGATGCTGGAGATGGGCATTAAGCCATCAGATATCCTGACACGCGAAGCTTTTGAAGATGCCATTACGGTAACCATGGCTCTGGGCGGATCCACCAACTCAACCCTCCACTTGTTAGCGATTGCCCATGCAGCTAATGTTGAGCTGACACTTGATGATTTCAATGTCATTCAGGAAAAAGTTCCTCATTTGGCTGACCTGAAACCTTCCGGCAAATATGTCTTCCAAGATCTTTATAATGTCGGCGGCGTACCGGCAGTGATGAAATACCTCTTGGCAAATGGCTTCCTCCACGGCGACCGCCTCACTTGTACCGGTAAAACCGTCGCTGAAAACTTAGCCGAATTTGACGATTTGACACCGGGACAAAAAGTCATCATGCCGCTGGAAAATCCAAAACGTGCTGACGGCCCGCTGATTATCCTTCACGGCAATCTCGCTCCGGAAGGTGCTGTTGCTAAAGTTTCAGGTGTTAAAGTCCGCCGTCACGTCGGACCGGCTAAGGTCTTTGATTCAGAAGAAGCTGCCATTGAAGCAGTACTGACAGATGAGATTGTTGACGGCGATGTCGTTGTCGTACGTTACGTTGGACCAAAAGGCGGACCAGGTATGCCGGAAATGCTTTCTCTTTCTTCTATGATTGTCGGTAAAGGTCAAGGAGACAAGGTTGCCCTGCTCACTGACGGCCGTTTTTCAGGCGGTACTTACGGTCTGGTTGTCGGACATATAGCCCCTGAAGCTCAGGACGGCGGACCAATTGCCTACCTTCGTACCGGTGATACAGTTATTGTGGATCAAGATACCAAAGAAATCACCATGGACGTCTCAGAAGAAGAGCTGGAACGCCGCAAGGCTGAAACCGAAATTCCGCCGCTTTATTCCCGCGGAGTTCTAGGCAAATACGCTCATATCGTTTCCTCCGCTTCCAAAGGTGCTGTAACAGACTTCTGGAAACCCGAAGAAACCGGTAAAAAATAGCCTTTCAAAATCTATAATTCAACAAATATCTGTTGAAATACAAAAAATTCATCGTCTGAAAACGATGAATTTTTTTATAATCTTCACTTAAACCATTTTAAGAAGAACTCTTTTAAAAAAGCTGTTCTTATTTGGGGCTGATACCCAGTGCGATTCTGCCAAAACGGCTAATCCGAGTCATCTTCCAAGCCGGAGACCAAACGACTTCCACACCAACTTTATTAATTCCATCAATTTCTGACAGAGAATCAATGATTTCTGCCGGCAGCGTGTCTACGCAGCCGCAATTAATTTCAGTAAAGGTAATAACCAGTTTGCAAAAACCTTCTTCATCAAGATTGATTTCATAAATCAGACCCAGGTTATAAATATCCAGCTCAATCTCCGGGTCATATATTTTTTCAAGCTTTTCAATCAGCTGATCGCTGATGGCTGCAGCGCGCTTATTGATTTTGATGTCATCTCTCATCTATGTTCTCCTTCACAAAGTGATTTGGCTATATTTTCCCATAAATAGCCCCTTTTTTCAATGTTTAATGAACGATTTTTTCCATTTAAGAAAATTTTCTCTCTAAAAACAGGCTTTTTTATGTTAAAATAAGAAAAATTATAAAAGAAGCGAGAGTGTAAAGGATATGAAAGCGTTGAAAAATCCACCCCTTGTGATGTCAGGTCTGAGTCTTGGCTTGTTTGCTCTTGGCAATCTGCTGGAGCTTTACCATCCGGCTTTACGTTACATGCTGGGGATAGCTGCCGTCTTTATTTATCTGCTTTTAATCATTGGGATTTTGAGAAATCTCTCTCAGGCAAGAGAGCAGCTGCAGCAGCCCTTGGTTGCTTCCGTCTTTCCGACCTTTTTTATGTCAGGCATGCTGCTTGCAGGTTATATTCAAATTTTTTCCGGACTGGGTTCTTGGATTACTGCCGCCAGCCGGCTTGTCTGGTGGCTGGCCCTCTTGGGAAATGCCGGCTTAATCATTTATTTTACTTTTACATTTGTCCTGCATTTCAGCTGGGACTACGTCTTTCCTTCATGGTCAGTTCTTTATGTCGGCATTGCGGTAGCTGCTCTGACAGCTCCTATCAGCGGACAGTATTTGCTGGGGCAAATGATCTTTTGGATTTGCTTGATTTTGACTCTGCTGGTCCTGCCTTTTATGACGATTAAAGCCTACCGCATCGGGCTTCCTGAGAGTGCCAAACCTAATATTTCTACATTTTGTGCTCCTTTATCGCTCCTGCTTGCGGGCTATTTGAAAACTTTCCCAGACGGACAACATCCAAATATCAAGATTGTCTGGTTTTTACTCTTAGCCTCACAGCTCCTTTATTTCTTTGTTGTTGTCCAATTACCTGTTCTTTTAAAACGAGATTTCAACCCGGGATTTTCCGCTTTTACCTTTCCCTTTGTCATATCCATCACTTCACTGCGTGCGACCGGTCTTTATCTGAATGTGCAGCATCCTTTGTTTCAACTCTTGGTTAAACTCGAGGAGATACTGGCTGTTTTGCTGGTTCTCTTCGTCTTTATTCACTATCTAAAGTTCTTGTTTCACAGCAAGGCTACTGACAGCTAAAAATAAATTTCCCTGTCAATCCAGTAGGATCAGGCAGGTTTTTTCTGCTTGACAGGTATCAGCTGCAGCGGTCAGTCTTGTTTACAATTGTGTCAACCTGCCATGTATAAAAAAGCACACTCTCTTCAGCCTGATACTCGATATTAATAGATCAAGTGAGCTCTTCTAATTTAGCCTTACAAGTTTACTTTTTTACAAATTTGTCAACCTGTCAGCAGATACCTATCTTTTATAGGCTTTTCTATATGCAGGTTTTATGGTAAACTATTACCATGAATTATAAAGGTTTAGTATTTTTTGATCTTGACGGGACGCTTTTGAACAAGCAGTCACAAGTTTCATCTGAGAATCAGCTGGCTCTTAAGGAGCTGACTGCAAACGGCTATCTTCCTATTATTGCTACCGGACGTTCGATAAAGGAGCTTAACGGGGTGCTTGAACAGTCAGGCATCACATCTGTTATTATGATGAACGGTATGTCTATCTATATTGAAGGAAGAGAAGTCTTTTCACAAAACATTGACAGCGAAATTACTGATAAATTGCTGGATTTGGCTCGCAGTTTTGAAGAGGAAATCGCCTATTACACGCCCTTTGACATCCGCCTGTCAGGCAATTCCCAAGGCTTGAAAGAACATTTTACTTATTTTAATGAGGAACTGCCGCCAGTTAATGAACATTTTTATCTTGACAACTCTGTCAACATGCTGTTAGTCGGCAGTCTTGATAAGAGCCATGATGCCCTATATCAAAAAGCCATCCCTCAGCTCCATTTTTTCAGAAACAGCCCTTATTCTATTGACGTTACCAAGGCGGGATTTGACAAAGGAACAGGTGTCAATATCGTCAAGGATATTCTCAATCTGCAGCATGTTCCAACTTATGCTTTCGGAGATGGTAAAAATGATATTCCTTTGCTTTTGGCTGCTGATTATTCAATTGCAATGGAGAATGCCGTTGAGGAAGTTCGCGAGATAGCAGACTTTATAACTCACCATCACGATCAAGACGGAATTAAGCATGCCTTGGCACACTACCATTTAATTTAACAGTAAAAAAGATTGGAAGTCAGGTTTTCCAATCTTTTTCGTTTTTTGATTCAGTCAATTAAATTGGAAGTCAGGTTTTCCAATCTTTTTCGTTTTTTGATTCAGTCAATTAAAAGGGTAAGCTGTCAAACTCTGTTTATCCTTTTCAGGCCGCTCTTCTTTGCAAAACAACTTTTCGTTTTCCGACTATCAGCCCCAGAACAGCAAAGATGACGAAAAATACGCCTAAAGCCAAGACCTGACTGCCGATTGTACCAGCCATTGAAATTGTTTCTCGCAGGCCAGATACAGAGTAGCTCATTGGCAAATAAGGATTGACGTTTTGGAAGAACTTATCTGTTACATCAAGAGGATAAGTTCCGGCGCTGGATCCTAACTGCAGCAAGAGTAAAATTAAGGACGCAAAGGCACCGAATTTATCATGCCAGGTTACTAAGGCTGTTACCAGCGTCATGAAAGTGATACTTGTAAGAATAGTCAAGCCCAGAGTCCTAAGCTCAAAATTGGACGTCAAACCTATCATACGGACTCCAGCATAAAGGATGACGGCTCCTGCTACAGCAATTAAACCATTAACGGCAAGTTTTTGCTCAAGCCATTCTTTAAGAGTTTTTGCCTTTTTACCTGAAAGAGCCTCCCTAAAGATCGTATTGGTTGATAGGGCCATAACCATCAAGGCTGCTGACATCATGTAAGGAGCCATCCCTACACCGTTATTCTTTACGTGATCCTTATCCTGATGCTTGATAGAAACAGGATTTGCTAAAGTGCTGGCGTTAGTATCAGCAACCGATACAATTGACAGTTTATTCTTTGCATGTGATAAAGCTTTAGAAAGCTGGCTGCTTCCGCTTGACAGTTCTGTCAAGTTCTTTGTCAAGGTGTTGCTTCCCTCTGACAATTTACCGGCTCCTGTAGAAATTTGGCTGGCACCGCTAGCCAGCTGGCTGGCTCCAGCAGTTAATTGACTGCTGCTTGCAGCCAATGTATTAGCACCGTTATTAAGCGTGCCGACTGCACTGGTATAAGCATTTAACCCCTTTGTCAATGCAGCAGTTCCTGCTGACAGACCGTTCCCAAGCTGACCTGCGCCGTTAGCTAACGAGCTGCTGGCCGGGATAATCTGTGTATTTAAAGCCGTATTGATCTGTGTCAATCCACGTGACAAAGTTGTTAAGCTTGCAGATGCACTCGGCAGCACCAGATTTGCTGTTTGTTTTAATTGAGTTAAAGCTGCGCTGGGATTGCTGTCAGTATTTGCTGCAGTCTGTCCGTTTGGCAGTGAATTTTGAATACTTTGAACACTGGTTAAAATGGCCTTTGCCTGAGAAACGGTTGCCGCATCAGGACCTGTTGCTGTCGCTGCCGTTGAATTACCTGTATTGGCTAAAGCAGCAGCAATTTCAGACTGATCTGATGCAGACAGCTTTTGGTAAGCGCTGGTCGCCTGCACAGCAGTTAAAGGATTCTGCTGCTGACTGCCTGCTGGCGTCTGCTGAGTCGTACCGGCCGAATTGACAATATTCTGTGCTGCTGTCGTTATAGCTGACAGATAGCTGCTGATATTGACATTGCTGGGCGCTGCTGCAGGAGCCGCACTGAAATTTTGGATAGCTGTATTGAGGCCATTTAAAGAGCCGATCAGCTGAGTAATTTGCTGACTTTGCTGGGCTGAGAGGTTTGTCTTGGCTGAGAGAGCAGCCAGTCCCTGATTGAGCTGACTGGCAGCATTGGCCAATTGCTGAATCTGGCCTGAACCATTGCTTAATTGAGACACTCCCCCCAGAAGTTCCTGTGACTTACTGTTAAGCTGACTTGTCCCGGCAGCTAACTGCCCCACTCCTCCTGTATAGGTCTGTAAACCTGAATACAAGCTGTTAGCCCCTTGATTAAATGTTTGGCTGGAATTAGCCAAGGTTGCCAGATTGCTGCCAATCAACTGACTTCCTTTTTCCAGCTGGCTGGATCCTCCTGCTATCTTTTGACTGGCGGTACTGGCCTCACCAAGACCAGTTTTTAAAGTTGACATATTTTTAAAAAGAGATTTTGTATAGGTTCCTGTAATGTTTTTTGAGACAGATGCTTTTAAAGTTTTAGCAGCCGTCTCGCTCATTTTAGAAGCAACAAAGCTGTGCCCTTTAGACGTCTGATAGGAAATGGTGATTTGTCTGGGGTCATCTGTCAAAACACTGGCTGCCTTTTGGGACAGATCGTGCGGCAGAGTAATAATCATATAATAATCACCTTCTTTTAGTCCCTTTTGGGCCTTCTCGCTGCTGACAAAATGATAATCCAGATTCTTATTTCGCGCCATGGTGTCAACCATATCTTCACCAATGGTCATTTCTTTATTGTTGTAAGATGCCGGCTTATCTTCATTAACTACAGCAACCGGTAAGTCTGACACATGGCCGTAAGGATCCCACATTGAACGCAAAAAAATAATATTATATAAAGCAGGAACAAGGGCTATCCCCACCATTGTAATCCAAAGCATAGGCTTTTTTAAGACTGCTTTTAATTCCGCTAACATTTTCTCTCCTTTTTATACATTATGTCTAAATATTTGATATAATAGATTATACTCATAAATAAGCATTTTACAAGATAAAAATCAGAATTTTAGACAGTGTGTATAATTCTGTTCAAAAGGAGTTTGACCATGACAAAATCTCTAAAAAAAGAAAAAACAAAGCAAGCCTTGGAAACAGCTATGGCTCATTTATTAGAAAAAGAGAGTTTTAACGATATTACAACAACTGAGTTAGCCAAAGCAGCCCATATCAGCCGCAGCGGCTTTTACACGCATTATAAAGACAAATATGAAATGATTGACATCTATCAGCAGACACTCTTCAGCAAATTGGAGTATATTTTTGACAAAAATTCAGCCAACCAGGAAGGAGCTATTTTAGAAGTCTTTGAATTTCTCAATCGAGAACCGCTGTTTGCAGCCTTGCTGTCTGAGAATGGCACCAAAGAAATTCAGGAATTCCTGAAAAACAAATTTCGGCTGTTAATCACTCAAGATTTGCAAGTCGGTCTTTCCATCACCATTCAAAATAATTTTCAAAACAAAAACTTGACGGATGTTGAAAGAGAATACGGAACAATCTATATTATCAATGCCCTCTTTGGCGTCTGCCAAATGTGGATTGCCCGCGGTAAGGTTGAAAGCCCTGAACAGATGACAGATTTTATTATTAAAATGATGCATTAACGTATGTTAATTCTTCTTAAAAGCAAAAAAACGGTTCGATTTGAATCGCTTTTTTTATCGTGAAGCCGTACCTGCCTTTTTATTATAAGCTGACTGATCTACCTTTAATTAATTAAAAAGAACCATTATAAAAGGCTGAAACGATTAGTTCCAGCCTTTTGATAAGCAATAATCCTATATTAGAGCATCTTGTTGTAGTATTCAACGACAAGGGCTTCATTGATTTCCGGATTGATTTCATCACGTTCGGGAAGACGTGTCAGTGAACCTTCCAATTTATCAGCATCAAAAGAAACAAATGCCGGACGTCCGACAACAGCTTCAACTGCTTCCAGGATAGCTGGAACCTTGGCTGATTTTTCACGAACTGAAATGACCTGACCCACTTCAACGCGATAGCTAGGAATATCAACGCGTTTGCCATCAACAAGAATGTGTCCGTGGTTGACAAACTGACGTGCTTGACGGCGCGTCGTTGCAAGACCTAAGCGGTAAACGACATTGTCAAGACGGCGTTCAAGAAGAATCATAAAGTTAAAACCAAGTGTTCCTTCTTTGACTTTAGTCGCTTGAACGAATAAGTTACGGAATTGTTTTTCACCAAGGCCGTATGAGAAGCGCAGTTTTTGTTTTTCAGCCAACTGCAAACCGTACTCAGACAGTTTTGAGCGATTGTTTGGACCATGCTGACCCGGTACGTAGTTACGGCGTGCCAGTTCTTTACCTGTACCTGTAAGTGACAAACCGAGACGGCGGGATTGTTTCCATGATGGACCTGTATAACGTGACATTTGATGTCCTCCTATAAAATAAATATTTTGTAGGAAATAACGTTTTAAGCAAACCTAATTCGTGCAGATGCCCTTCGCCTAAACAGCAAAGGTTACTGATAAAAGTTAGTAGATCATTTGTACCGAAAAACAAAGCACGAAGGCAACATTAAATAAAAGTTTAGCCTAAGAAGCAATGTATGCAGTGCAAACAGCCACCGGGGACACCTGTTGACGAGCTTTATTTTGCTCTGCTGCTATTTCACACAAACGATAGTATAACACAGAAAAAAGGCTTTGTAAAGCCTTTTCGCATAATATTTTATTGTGACAAAGCAGCTAAAACCAATTATCGGCTTTTACCATCTGGCAAAATCTCCTTGCCTTTCCTGCAAGGTGCTTTCTAGCCTAATCGCAGTCCAAAGCTTAACTGTCTCAAATAGACCTAGCCATTGGTGTTTTGCAGGGCGCGATTTAAAATCTGTACCGTGTTGGCAGACTTGTTGCAAACTTTACAACTTTGTCAATTTTCTGTCAACCATAAAAGATCAAGCCTGCCATGGATCTAATCAAAGTAGTGAATCAGCGTTTTTTCCGTCAAAATATCCGAGTAAGTATACGATTCAACATAGGTATTGTCAATTTCACCCGGAATACTTGCTTCATCCTTATATTCAACAATAAATAATGACGAATAAACTTCAATCAGACGGCCGACCTTGTTTTTTTCCCGTTTACGGCCGTTTTCAAGCGTCAGTTCAACCAACTGACCTTCATGATTTTTAATATCTTCTTTAATTTTTTTCATCTTTGCGACATCTGCAAATGCATCACTCATTAAATGTATCTCTCCTATCTTTCCTCAAATGGGGCTATGGTCGAAAATTTATTATACTGCTTCTGGAAGATCAGTTTAACTGTTCCTCTGGCACCTGCCCGATTTTTTTCCAGTATAACCTCAATAGTATTGTCCTCCAGCTGATCCTGTCCGTCTTCCTTGTCACCTCTGTCATAATAATCATCACGATACAAAAAAGCAACAATATCAGCATCTTGTTCAATAGAACCTGACTCCCGAATATCAGACAGAACCGGCCTTTTATCCTGACGCTGCTCAACACCGCGAGACAGCTGGCTGAGGGCAATAACCGGAACCTTAAGCTCTTTAGCAAGTATTTTTAGCTGGCGGGAAATATCAGAAACTTCCTGCTGACGATTTTCCGGACGTGTTCCTGTGATCAGCTGAAGATAGTCAATAACAATCAAACCCAGTCCATTTTCAAGTTCCTGATCAAGTTTGCGGGCACGCGCCCGAATTTCTGTGACTTTAATCCCCGGGGTGTCATCAATGTAAATGGGAGCTTCAGCAAGAGTTCCCTGAGCCAGCGTAATGTTTTGCCATTCCTGCTCACTCAGCTGACCGGTCCGCAAATGATGGGCATCTACCATACCTTCTGATGCAAGCATCCGGTCAACTAAACTTTCCGCCCCCATTTCAAGCGAGAAAATGGCAACCGGGCGGTTGCTTTTTGTTCCGACATTTTGCGCAATATTAAGAACAAAGGCTGTCTTACCGACTGCCGGTCTGGCAGCCAGAATAACCAGCTGATCCGGATGCAGGCCTGTTGTAATCTTATCAAGATCCTGAAAACCTGTTGGCAGCCCAGTAACATCTGAAGTCTGTTTTGACCGCAGTTCAAGATTTTCATAATTGATGGCTAAAACATCAGAAATTTTGCGAAAACCGCTGCGATTGCTGCGCTCATTGACATCAACCAGAGCTTTCTCAGCACCTGCAATAATCTCTTCAGAATCTGTCGCTCCCTCATAGGCTTGATTGACCGTTTCTGTTAAGCGGTCAATAATCCGGCGCAGCATAGATTTTTCAGCCACAATCTTGGCATAATACTCAGCATTGGCACTGGTTGGCACACTGTTGACCAATTCAACAAGGTAAGAGATTCCGCCAATATTTTGCAGGTCCCCCTGACTGTCAAGAACGGCGCGGACAGTTGTTGCATCAATAGCGTCATTTCGGTCATTAAGACTTATCATCGCTTTAAAAATAACTCGATGCGCATATTTATAAAAATCCTCAGGCTCAATATATTCTCGAACAGCAATGAGTTTATCAGGCGATATAAAAATAGAACCTAAGACAGATTGTTCTGCTACCAAATCCTGAGGCTGAACTCGTAATTCCGGAGCTTCTGGCAAAACTTCTCACCCCCTAACCTTATTTTGTCTGATCATGAATTCAGGCTTCCTTAACCTCAAGTTTGATAATACCGTCAACATCTTTATGAAGCTTTACAGGCACCTCAATAACCCCAATCGCACGGATAGAGTGATCAAGCTTAATATGGCGCTTATCAAGCTTAATTCCAAACTGTCTGTTTAATTCCTCAGAGATTTTTTTAGCTGTGATAGAACCAAACGTTCGACCGTCCGGACCGACTTTTTCTGTGAACTGAACAAGAGTTGCTTCTTTTTCCAGCTCTGCCTTGATGGCCTTAGCTTCAGCCAACAGTTCTGCCTGAGCTTTTTCTTCGGACTTCTGCTTGCCCTTAAGCTCATTGATGGCCTGTTTGGTGGCTTCTTTGGCTAAATTTTTCTTGATTAAAAAATTTTGAGCGTAGCCTGTAGGAACTTCCTTGACTTCGCCTTTTTTACCCTTTCCCTTGACATCTGCCAAAAAAATAACTTTCATCACTAAGACTCCTTATTTTCTTTAAATTCTTCTTTAATTTTTTCTAACAAGAGCTCGCGAACCTCTTTAACAGTCATATCCTGTATTTGACAAGCAGCTAAGTTAAAGTGGCCGCCGCCGCCCATTTCTTCCATAATCCGCTGAACATTGATTTTATTGCGGCTCCGTGCTGACACAGAGACAAACCCTTCAGAGGTTTTGGTAATGACAAATGTAGCTTCAATACCTGCCATGCTGAGCATAGTATCAGCGGCCTTGCCGGCGATAACCTTAGAATAGCTGGCATCTTCTGATCCGGCTGTCACAATGACATTCGGCAGAATACGTTCGCCGCGTAAAATTAACTCATTAACGGATCGGTATTCATCAAAATCAAGAGCCGATATGTTTTGAATTTCCACATTGTCGCTTCCCAGTGTCCGCAGATAGCTGGCAACATCAAAAGTACGGCTAGTCACACGTGTAGAAAAATTCTTAGTGTCAAGCATAATTCCTGCCATGACAATGCTGGCTTGAATCTTGCTCAAGCGGTATTTACTGTCTTGGAACTGTAAAAGCTCTGTCACCAACTCACTGGCGCTGCTGGCACCGCTCTCAATGAAGGTTAGTGTCGCATTTTCCGGGAAATCATCATCTCTTCTGTGGTGGTCGATAACAATAACTTCTGTAAACTTATCGTAAAGCTCTCTTGACAGCGTCAACTGCAGCTTAGAATGATCAACCATGACAAGAAGAGAATTTTCCGTCACCTGTTCAAGGGCTTCCTTGACAGTCAGCAGCTGTGTATTGCCATCAGACTGCAAACGCTCAACTGCTCTTTTGACATCGTGGCCGATACTGTCATCGTCATAAACGGCATAAGCATGCTCAATGATATTATTAGCAAAAACCTGCATGCCGACAGAAGCTCCCAAAGCATCCATATCCAGATTTTTGTGTCCGACCACAAAGACACTGTCAACTGTTTTTATCTTATCTGAGATGGCAGTCATCATGGCGCGTGTCCTTGTTCGAGAACGTTTTACGGTTGAAACGCTGCCGCCGCCGAAATAAAGCAGCCTTTTATTGTCCTCATTTTCACGGATAACAGCTTGGTCGCCGCCCCGAACCAGAGCAATGTTAAGATTTTTAAGAGCAATCTGGCCAATCTGATCATGATTGGTCCTGCCGTAGGAAATTCCCATGCTCAGGGTCAAAGGGAGCTGGCGCTCCTGAGCTTCTTTGCGAAATTGTTCCAGCACATCAAATTTATTTTGAATCAGCTGATTTAAAGTGCCGTAATCCGTAAAGAAATAAAACCGATCCATGTTGACACGGCAGTAAAAGATGCCGTTATTCTGAGCAAATTCAGAAATAAAATTAGCAATAAAACCATTAATCTGAGACACTTCTGCATCAGCCAAAGATTCGACGGTGTCATCATAATTGTCAATGGAAATAACACCGATGACAGGCTGCAAATCCGGACCTTGCTTTTGGCTGTCATTGTCTCTGGATAGATTAAAGAAATAAAAGATGCCGTTAGTTACATCTAAATAGACAGAATACTTGTTATCTCCGACTTCCATTGTCTGATCAGCGGAGCCTTCTTTTTTACTTTTGATGACAGACATGATAAAGTCACTGTCAAATTCACCGTCTTCCTTGGTAAAAATCAATTCTGCAAAGGGATTGAACCACTCAATCTTGTCTGTTTCAGGATCAAACTGAACAACACCCACCGGCATTTGATCAAGCATCGTAATCAGCTTGCCTTCCGTCTGGCTGTTTAAAAGTTCAATTTGCTCCAATTCAGAAAGTTCATAGACACTTTTTTGATAATAAAGTAATATGACGATAGCTGCGCACGTTAAAAAAACAATGAACATCAGCAGCGGAGAATCCGGAAAAACACGGGTACTGATAGCCAAAATTCCAAATAAAATCATGCCTATCATGATCAGGTGGCTGGTTGCAAAACGAAATCTTTTCATTATCTAAACCTCTTAAGCCCTAATTATACCATAAAAGCTTTATAAAATATAGGGGGTAAAGAAGGTTGCCGGCCTGCTATTGGTTAGTTTTTAGCCGAGTGTCTTCTTCCTTCAAGATAGACCATCAAAATTGAAATATCCGCCGGATTGACGCCGGATATACGGCTGGCCTGCCCGATTGTTTCCGGATTGATTTTCTTAAATTTTTGACGCGCCTCAGTTGCGATAGAATCAATCGCATCCCAGTCAATATTTTTAGGAATTTGCTTTTCTTCCATACGTTTCATTTTAGCAACCTGATCGAGCGCTTTTTTGATATAGCCTTCATATTTGATTTCTGTTTCTAAAAGTTCAATCAGCTTGCTGTCCAAATCTTCTGCTGCCGGACCGATAAAGCTGACAGCATCAGCATAGGTTACCTCTGGGCGACGCATAAATTCTTTCGCTGTCACAGCATCCGTTAAAGGCTTGAAGCCTAATGCTTCAACCATCTGATTCGTTTCAGGCACCGGTTTTAATTTCAAAGAATCTAATCGGCTGAGCTCATTGTCAAACTGAGCCTTTTTAACGGCAAACTGCTGATAGCGCTTCTCATCAACAAGCCCAACTTGATGGCCGATTTCTGTCAGACGCATGTCTGCATTGTCATGACGCAAGATGAGGCGGTATTCCGCACGCGATGTTAAAAGCCGGTAAGGCTCCAGGGTCCCTTTGGTCACCAAATCATCAATCATAACACCGATATAGGCATCGCTGCGCTTGAGGATGAGTTCCGGTTTTCCTTGGATTTTAAGAGCAGCGTTGATTCCTGCCACAATTCCCTGACCGGCAGCTTCTTCATAACCTGAGGTTCCGTTGGTCTGTCCGGCAGTAAAAAGTCCGGAAATTTTTTTGGTTTCTAAGGTTGCCCGCAGCTGATGCGGCAAAACAATGTCATATTCAATCGCATAACCCGTACGCATCATTTCAGCCTGTTCGAGCCCTTTAATGGAATGAACCAAATCTTTTTGGACATCCTCCGGCAGACTGGTTGACAGCCCCTGAATATAAACTTCTTCTGTTTCCCTCCCTTCAGGTTCTAAAAACAGCTGATGCCGATCCTTATCTGCAAACCGTACAATCTTATCCTCAATAGACGGACAATAGCGCGGACCCACCCCTTGAACAATACCCGAAAACATGGGCGCACGGTAGAGATTTTTATTAATGATATCGTGGCTGGTTTGGTTGGTATAAGTCAGCCAGCAGGGAATTTGATCCTGCAGGTAGTCTTCATCTTTTGACATGAAAGAAAAATGATTCGGTTTTGTATCTCCGGGCTGAATCTCGGTTTCTTCATAATTGATAGAATTAGCCTTCACTCGCGGAGGTGTTCCTGTTTTAAAGCGGCCGATTTCAAGACCTAAGTTTTTCAAATTATCTGCAAGCCCAATAGACGCTAAGCTGTTATTGGGGCCGGAAGAATACTTGAGTTCCCCCAGAATAATTTCTCCGCGCAGGGCTGTCCCTGTCGTGACAATAACAGCTTTGGCCGAAAATTTTTGATTGGTAGCGGTCCGAACGCCGACAACTTTGCCATCTTCCACTAAAATTTCTTCAATCATAGACTGGCGAAGAGTCAGATTTTCCTGTTGCTCAACCGTATGCTTCATGTTGCGAGCATAAAGTGCCTTATCAGCCTGCGCCCTCAACGCACGTACGGCAGGACCCTTGCCGGTATTGAGCATCTTCATCTGAATATAAGATTTATCAATATTCTTCCCCATCTCACCGCCAAGAGCATCAATCTCGCGAACCACGATTCCTTTGGCAGACCCTCCAATAGAAGGATTGCAGGGCATAAAAGCCAGCATTTCAAGATTGATGGTTGCAAGCAAAGTCTTGCAGCCCATGCGAGCTGTTGCTAAGCCAGCCTCAACACCGGCATGACCGGCGCCGATAACGATTACGTCGTAGTTTTCAGTAAATTCGTGTGTCATAATTATTAAGATACAAGGGTACTAAGAAAACAAAAAGAGTTGGATTCTTCTCAACGTTTTCTGACCGTATTTATTTCCTTTCTGTAAATTGTGTCCATACACAAAAACAGCCAAAACCCTCGAAAATTGTACGTCAAAAGACGCACAATTCTCATGAGCTTTGACCATCATGATTATTGTTAGAATTATTTTAACACTTTAGGACAATTTGTCAATAATCCCTTAAACCTGTTATTAAAAGATCGTTGACAAAACTGTCAAGTTAAATATACTGACAAACCTTCTCTTCTTGATAAGCATTGTCAATGAGACCGCCGCCAAGACATTCATCTCCATCATAGAAGACAACTGCTTGACCCGGTGTAATAGCACGCTGAGGTTCAGCAAAGACAACCTCTGCTTTGTCACCTGATACCTTGACAGTTACTTTACTGTCAGGTTGACGGTAACGAAACTTTGCCGTGCACTCCATTGTAAACTCTTCAGGCATATCCCGCGTAAAATGAATTTCACTAGCTGTCAAGCTGGTTGACATAAGCGATTCATGGTAAAAGCCTTGTCCAACATAGAGGATATTTTGACTCAAATCTTTGCCGACAACAAACCAAGGAGCGTTATCGCCGCCGCGCTGACCGCCAATACCCAGACCGCCGCGCTGACCGATAGTATAATACATAAGTCCGGCATGCTCTCCCATATCATGTCCATCAACAGTCATCATGCGGCCCTTTTGAGCTGGCAGGTAGTTGCTCAAAAATTCTTTAAAATTCTTTTCACCGATAAAACAAATCCCAGTAGAGTCCTTTTTCTTTGCCGTAGCAAGGCCTGCTTCTTCTGCAATTTTACGCACTTCCGGTTTTTCAAGGTGTCCCAGCGGAAACATCACTTTTTGAAGCTGTTCCTGTGACAGCTGACTCAAAAAATAGGTTTGATCCTTGTTATTGTCAGCGCCGCGAAGCATGTGAACAAGGCCGTTTTCATCGCGTTCGACCTGAGCATAGTGCCCTGTTGCTACATAATCAGCACCGAGGGTCAGAGCGTAGTCCAGAAAAGCTTTAAACTTGATTTCCTTATTGCACATGACATCTGGATTTGGCGTACGTCCTGCACGATATTCTGCTAAGAAATACTCAAAAACGCGATCCCAGTACTCTTTTTCAAAGTTGACAGAGTAATAAGGTATACCAATCTGATCAGCTACTGCAGCTACATCTTTATAATCTTCAGTAGCTGTACAGACACCGAACTCATCTGTGTCGTCCCAGTTTTTCATGAAAACACCGATAACATCGTAACCTTGCTGCTTCAAAAGAAGAGCTGTCACTGATGAATCAACGCCGCCGCTCATGCCGACAACAACACGTGTTTTTGAATTATCATTCATAGATAATCCTCCCATCAAATTTTAAGATATATTAGCTAAAATACTCGATAAAAATAGAACGCTGACAGAAAATACTGATCTTTCGGCCGCTATTATTTTTGAAGCTTCGCTAATAGTCAATTTTTCTAACATAGACTTGAAGGGTCTAGTTTTCAAAAGTCGATTTGAAGGTCGATTTTGAAGCGCCTGGGCGCAAAACATATTATATCACAAAACAGGCCCTAATAACCAGCAGATAATTTCAAGAAAAACTCTTTCTCCTGTAGATTTAGCCAACTAAGGAAATTGACAGTCCTGTCAATACATTAAGACCAATATCTTGTAAAAACAACTTTAGCAAGGCTTAATTCCTGTCAATATATTGTCAAGTAATATTTATACCTGTTTCTAATCCTTTAAAGGCCATCATGAACAGCTGTATAAAACACTAAAAAAGCCATCAGTTCACTAATGACTTTTCTGTTTACTAAAAATTAAAATCTACATGCCCCAAGCTGATAAGCCCTGAGCATTATATGCATTAATGGCAGAATTAATTTGATCCTGAACGGTTGCTGTAGAGCCCCAGCCAGGCATCGTTTGGAACAGTCCTGAAGCTCCTGAACCATTAGCCGCATTTACCTGGCCGTTTGATTCACGGGCAATAATGTATTCCCAAGTTGACTGCGGAACACCGGTGGCTGATGCCATTTTTGCCGCTGCGTCTGACCCAGTTGCCCCTGCAGTATTGCCATTAGCAAGGCTGCCGTTAGAAACTGTATTGGAGGCGTTGGATGCTTGAGCTTGCTGTGAAGCATAGGCAGTGTCATAAGCTGCTGCATTGGTTGTATTTTGAACAGCTGCTGCATCTGGTGCCGCTGTTTCTGTCACAGTCTCTGCAGAAGAAACTTCCTCAGCAGCAGGCTGAGTTTCTGCAGGTGCCGCAACAGTCTGAACCTGAGTTTGTTCAGTATTTTGAGGCTCCACCACTGCAGCTTGAGCGAGAACAGATTCTGATTTCTTAATATGTGCTTCTGTATTTACAGATTCTCCTGTAAAAAGGGTCGCAAATCCTACAAAAAAAGGTAAAACTAAAAATTGGCTTTTAACAACTTTTTTGAATTTCGATTTTTTGACTCTACTGTACATAAAAAATTTGTTTCCTTTCATTATCTCGTTCTCTATCATATAGGTTAATTGTTACTTTAGCTTTATTTTTATATTAAAAATATTACAATTAGATTTAAAGTAAATAAAAAATGCCCAAAACTATTGAAATTTTGAGCATTTTAGACATCTATTTAAAATTAATACCAACCATTAGCATTCCAGAAGGCCTGAGCTGCTGTCCATGAACCATAGCGGCTGGTAACATATGCATCTGCCACGCGTTCTTGGTTTTCAGCTGACAAGTCGCCATTCAAATAAGAGCTGCTCAACTGATAACGGCCGTAATACTGCCCGTTTTGGGCGCTGTAGCTGCCTCCTGATTCTTTTTGAGCAATAAATTCTTTCGCTGCTGCATCTGATGCACTCAAACTGCTGCCGGTTGTTGAAGCCGATGATGTTGATTCTTTTGTCTGCGATTCAGCAGGGGCGGCTGCCGTCGCTTCAGTGGTTTGAGGGGCTTGTGATGAAGCTGCTGTTGTCGCTTCGCTCACTTGTGTTTCTGCAGATGCCGCTGTTGTGGCCTCACTTGTCTGTGTTTCTGCAGGGGCTGCTGTCGTCACTTCAGTAGTTTGAGAGGCGGCTTGCGAAGAAGCTGCTGTCGTCGCTTCGCTCACTTGTGTTTCTGCAGGTGCCACTGTTGTGGCCTCACTTGTCTGCGATTCAGCAGGGGCAGCAGGCACAGCTGTCGTAGTTTCAGGGGCTTGAGTCGTTTCAGAAACTGCCGGCGCAGATGTTTCTTCTGAAGCAGCCGGTGCTGGTGCTTCTGATGCTTGAGGCGCTTGTGCGGATGTTTCTTTCTCATCTAGCTCTAAAACCTGATCAACATAAATAAGATGGACATCTTTAATCTTATTCAATTTAGCAAGCTTTTTGACTGTTGTTCCATGAGCTGAAGCTATCCCTGACAAAGTGTCTCCTGATTTTACGGTATAGCTTTCTGCATGCGCTGCAATAGGCAAGATTAGACTGGCAGCTGTGGCAAGTCCTGCAAAGCCGGTTTTTACTGTTTTACTTTTATTTTCTAAAATATTTTTTAATGACATAACTTACTCCTTTTAGCGTTATATTACCCATCATACAGTAGATATATTACTTGCTTTTTAGAGTAAGGTTAAATATATTACAATTAGATTTTAATTAAAAAAAGAAAACGCCTTCTTTTGCTTTGTTGGCAACTATTCAACCTTTGTTAAATCATTATACCTTTCCGCATCAGTCAAACGTTTTTCTTATTTTTTTAATAAAAATAATATTAAACCCAGACAGCAGATACCAATAATGGCCAGGCTGTCTTTATAGGTCCATCTTAACAATCGATATTTACTGCGGCCCGATCCGCCTTGATAGCCGCGTGCCTCCATTGCTGTCGCTAAAGCATCAGCTCTTTTAAAGCTGGAAGCAAAGAGGGGGATTAAAATAGGAATGATAGACTTTACTTTTTGAATCAGATTTCCTTCCCCGAAGTCAACACCGCGCGCTTTTTGAGCATTCATGATACGCGTTGTGTCATCCATCAGTGTCGGTACAAAGCGCAGACTCAATGACAGCATCAAACCAATCTCGTGCACAGGAACTTTTAAAGGTTCTAAAGGTTTCAGCAGAGATTCTACTGCATCCGCCAAACTAAGAGGAGTTGTTGTCAGGGTCAAAAGCGTAGAAAATATGATAATCAGCACAAAGCGCATAAAAATCAGCGCTGCCTGCCCCAGACCATAATCAGTGATTTTGATAATCCACAATTGAACCAAGACTTCTCCTGTTTGAGTGAACAGAACCTGAAATAAAGTCGTAAACAGAATCAGTCCTATCATCGGCTTCAATCCTTTTAGAAAAAAGCTGATTTTGATGCGAGACAGCACGACTAAAACCATTGTAAAGACGAACATCAAGAGGTTGGTGATGGCATTATTGGCCCAAAAAACAATAATAATGAAAATAAACATTGACAGCAGCTTGCTTCTCGGATCCAGGCGATGAACGAAAGAATCACCCGGAATATAGCGGCCAAGGATAAGATTATTCATTCTTAACAGCCTCCACAAATTCTTCTAGGGTGATGGGTAAAGAATCAAAAGCCATTCCCTTTTCTCTTAAATTGGCAGCGAACTGAGTAATTTTAGGAACCCCTAATTGCTTGCTTTCTAAAAAGTCAATTTCCTGAAAAACGGATTTAGGACTGCCCGACAGAACAATCATCCCTTTTTCCAAAACATAAACCCAATCTGCGTGGTTAGACACATCATCCATTAAGTGAGTGACTAATACGATAGTCATCCCTTGCCGGTGAAGCTCTTCAAACAAATTCATCAGCTCACGCCGACCCTTGGGATCAAGCCCTGCCGTAGGCTCGTCTAAGACTAAAATATTCGGCTCCATAGCCAAAATACCTGCAATAGCTACCCTGCGCATCTGACCGCCGGATAATTCAAAAGGATTTTTTTCAAATAAATCTTCATCAATACCAACTAAAGCCAATTTTTCACGGGCTGTTTTTTCAGCATTTTCCTGAGAAATACCGAAATTTTGCGGCCCAAAAGCAACGTCTTTTAAAACTGTTTCATCAAAAAGCTGACTTTCCGGAAATTGAAAGACCAAACCAACCTTTTTACGAATACTTTTGATATCCTTATTTTTTGAGTCGGGCTTGATGGCCACATCATCAACATAAACAGTTCCCTCAGTCGGTGTATTAAGCCCGTTTAAAAGCTGCATAATAGTCGATTTACCGCTGCCTGTATGGCCAATAAAAGCCGTAAAACTGCCATCTTTAATTTCCAAATCAACATCGAAAAGGGCACGCCCTTCAAAAGGGGTTCCCGCTTGATAAGTATAACTTACTTTTTGGAGAATAATGCCCATAACTTTTCTTCTAATTCCTTTTCTAGCAAATAATCTTCATTAAATGTAAAACCTATTTGCTCAAGAGCTTTAATAATCGTTGAGGTGAAAGGAATATCAAGCCCTAAACTCAGCAGCTCATCTCCTCTGGAAAATAATTCTCGCGGGGTTGAACTGGATTCTATCTGACCTTTCTTCATCACCAAAACCCGGTCACTCAAAGCAACCTCGTCTAAATCATGAGTAATGGATATTACCGTCATGCCGTAGTCATCACGAATTTTTTGAATAATCTTAATCAATTCCAGACGGCCTTCCGGATCCAGCATGCTGGTTGCCTCATCCAAAATAATGATACTCGGCCGCATAGCTACTGCACCGGCAATAGCCACTCTTTGTTTTTGGCCTCCTGATAGTCTGGCAGGCTCTCGTGTCTTAAAATCAAGCATGCCGACAAGACTTAACGCTTCTCTGACACGTTCTTGCATTTCTTTCAGAGGCACACCTTGATTTTCCAGTCCAAAAGCAACATCATCTTCAACAGTGGCACCAACAAATTGGTTGTCCGGATTTTGAAAAACCATGCCAATCTTATGGCGAATATCCCAAATATTGCTGTCTGACAGCTCTTCGCCCTCTATGAAAATTTGTCCGGATTCAGCTTCCAAAAGTCCGTCAATCAAACGAACAGCTGTTGATTTGCCGCTGCCATTATGGCCGATAATAGCTAACCATTCTCCATGTTTCACGTGAAACGAAATATTATTTAAGGTCGGTTCTTTTTGATGATCATCATAACGAAAGGTAACGTTTTTTAATTCAATCGTTTTATCTGCCATTATCTATTTAAAGGTATCCTTGAAAAGGAAGCCCGCTCCCCTGAAATAATCGTAACCTGAGTAAAGAGTGAAAAACAAAGCGATGTACAGCAAAACAGTTCCTGCGAGTTCAAAGTGGCAGAGCAAAAAGATGATGGAAAACATCTGAGTTGCTGTTTTGATTTTTCCGGGCATAGCAGCAGCCAAGACTTCCCCGCCTGTTTCAACCAAAAGCAAACGCAAACCGGTCACTGCTAATTCGCGGCAGATGATAACAGCTGAAACCCAGGCAGGTGCTAAATCAAGACCAACAAGCATGATGAATGCACTCATAACCAGCATCTTATCTGCTAAAGGGTCAGCAAATTTACCAAAATTAGTCACAACCTTCCATTTACGAGCCAAGTATCCGTCCAGATAGTCCGTCAAACTTGCTGCTGCAAAGATAACTGCTGCAACAATATGCCAGGCTGTGCTGCTGGTTACAGAGGTTAAAAGCAAGAAAACCGGTATCAGTAAAATGCGAATAAGCGTTAGTAAATTGGGAATATTTTCTTTTTTAGTCATTAAAAACTCCTTTATTGGACTGCCACATTAATGTTCGTCAAACCGGCATTAATGAGATTAGACGTGTCCAGTTTTTGACCGTTTATGGTTATATCAACACCGTTAAGCACGGCAACTGTCAGCATAGAAGTTGTTGAACCTTCTGCTAAAGTTACGGTATAGGTTTTTTCAGCTGCTGTCAGCGTTGTTCCGGATTCTCCGGTATCGGTATTGGTAGCTGAAACCCAGCTTTCTTCTTCTCCTGTCAGGGTGAAAGTGATTTCTACCTTGCCGTTTGTGTTGCTCAAAGTGACATTATTGCCGCCTTCTGCGAAATCTGTTGTAACGTTTGTCTGACTTTGCGCAGTCGTTGAAGTTGATTCACTGGTCGTATCATCTTTTTGTTTAGAAGATGTGCTGAGCTCGGTATTATTAGAATCATTATGCAGCTGGTTATAAGCAATATAGCCTACATAGCTGACAATAGCCAAAGCCAGCAGCACCAGCAAAATCAGCGCCCAAGGAAAACGTCTGCCGGGTTCTTCATCATAATCATACTTACTGAGACGAGATGGTATTTTTTCGACTGCAGCAGTGGTTTTCTCGGGTTCTTCTGCGGTATCTGCCAGTTGCGGCGTTTCTGCTGTCAAACTGATATTTTGAGTAACATCTAAATCAATGGACAGATCCTGAGGCGTTTCTGCCTGCTTTTCGTCGTTTTCATGTTGAAGGTTGGCCTCATCTTCAATAGCTGTATCTGCTGAAGATGAAGAAAGCGCAGGTTCATCTACTGAAGAAGGAAGAATTAAGTCATCATTTGACTCTTGATTGCGATAGCCGTGAATGATAGAAACCGAATCTAAACCGACAACCTGAGCGTACTTTTCTAAATACTCGTTGGTCTTTCCTTCCGGTAATAATTTGAGCTGATCGAGCTCCATAGCCAATATGTAATGAGGCGCAATGCCTGTTTTATCAACCACATCATCAAAGCTCAGTTTTTTTTCAACCCGTGCATCACGTAAAATATCCCCTATTTTATTCATTTTAATTTACCTCAGTCCTTTCCGTCTCTACTAATCCTGTTTATTATAACAAATTTTAGATTGTTTTTCTGCTTATTTTGGAAATAGTGTAAAATCTGTCACTTGCATGTCTGCCATGATCTTTCGCCCAAATTCCATGACATCCTTTATTTCCAGAGTTTGCAAAATTTTTGGAAAATCAAAGTAAGTTTCTTTTTCCCACAGGTTGTTAATAAATTGGTTGGCAAGTGTATCGACATTATCTAAGCTGCTGATAAAATCACCATACAGCTCATTTCGCAGCGTTTGTAAATGGCTTTCTGATAAATTCTCATCTGCTTCAAATTTTTTGACTGCCTGACGGATCTGATTGGACATGGCAATGGGCTCTTTTGTGTCAAGCATGATGACAACAAATTGGTAAGATGCCGACACCTCAATTTTCATATCGAACGAATCATCAATCTTCCCATCTGCATACCA
The DNA here is from genome assembly GCF_058314475.1 of Streptococcus sp. ELY_90. NCBI lineage: Bacteria > Bacillati > Bacillota > Bacilli > Lactobacillales > Streptococcaceae > Streptococcus > Streptococcus sp. ELY_90. The sequence continues at coordinate 33,041 of NZ_JBZFUJ010000006.1, read as the reverse complement.
TTTTTGATAGCGCTGAGAAGTCCAGCCGAACAAAAGGGAGAAAAAGAGCTTCAAAAGCAGTTTTTCCCTCAATAAAGATTTGGTTTTCTTTCCAATAAAATCAAAACGAAAGCCTACAGCCAATTTTGGAAGTGTAATATCTTTTTGCAGTGAACCTGCTGTTGCAACAGGAAGCAGTTTTAAATTTGATCGTTCAATGTGAGGTGCTTTCGCCTGAGGCAGCTCTTTTTGAAAAGTGACAATATCCTTGTAAACTTGCTTGACATCAAAAGACCCGACCGCCAAAAGAACAAGATTGGAAGGATGGTAAAAATAGTGAAAATTTTCTTCCAGATCATGCTGAGTTAAGCTGCCGATACTCTCTTGACTGCCAACGATATCTTTTGCCAGAGGTGTCTCAGGATAAAGCTTAGCTAAAATACCTTGGTATAAAAAATCATCGGCATCGTCCTGATACATATCAATTTCCTGAGCAATAATATCTTTTTCATTTTCGATTGACGCAGCTGTAAAGGAAACTTTACTTGTAAAATTTTGCAGTAAGGCAAGATTCTCTTTAATCCTGTCAGCTGCCGAAAAGTAATAGACTGTTTTATTAAAATCTGTATAAGCATTGCTGTCCGCGCCTAATTTTGTAAATTCATAAGAAGCGTCTTTACCGTTTTCCATTTCAAACAGCTGGTGTTCTAAGAAATGAGCAATACCTTCTGAATACTTCTTAGACTTACCGTCTGCTGTAAACTCTGTGTCAATTGAACCAAATTGGCTGCTGATCAGAGCAAAAGTTTCTTTGAAATCTTTTTTAGGCAGCAAAAAAACAGTGATGCCATTATCCAGCTGGTTGAAGTAAAATTCCTCACCGATATCCGGAAATTTACGCCTTTTTAATCTCGTTGCAGCCATTTACTCTCCTTCTAAAAAATAGATAGACTGTAGTTTAATAAGGTTAGCCACCTTGACAACATCTTCTTTACTGATTTTGTCAATCTTGTCAATCCATTCTTTTGTTTCTAAGCAGCGCTCTTTTAAAAATTGACAATGGTAATTATGTTCAATCATACTTTTAGGATGATCTTCTGACAGCTGAATGTTGCTGATCAGCATTTTCTTGGTCTGATTTAATAAATGGCCGGAAAAACGCCCTAACTTCAAATCATTAAATTGTTTATTGATTAGCTGAAATGTCTGGGGCCTTTTTTTGCTGTCAATCCCAGTGTAAAGCTGCAGTAAACCTCTGAAACTGTCAAAATGACTGCCGATGCTGTAGGCCAGGCCTTGTTTTTCCCTGATTTCAGTAAACAATTTTGAATGCGGAAAAGCGCCTAAAATGCCATTAAAAACAAGCAAAGCATAGTAATTGCTGTCACCATAGGTTATTGGCAAATGGTAGCCCAGCTGCAGAATAGACTGCTGGTTTTCTCTTTGTTCAACCTTTTCCTGAACAACTTTTGAATAATTCTGCTGATAAAAAAAGGTCAATTCTTTTTGCCGATCTCTCAAAGGAAATTCTTCAATCAACTGTAAAACATGATAGTCATCAAAACTGCCTAAAACAAAAATATCAATGCGGTCTTCCTTGAGCATTTTTTGAAATTCCTGATAGGCAGTATAAGAATTTTCAGCAGCCACTAAATCAGCTGTCGCATCCTTTGCATACTGCATAATTTCTTCTTTGAAAAAAAGTTTCTGCAGCTCCAAATGGCTGTAGTAAAAGGCATCTTCTTTATCAGTTTCTAAATACCTCATTAAGTTTGCCTTTTCAAGATCAAAAGTCTTACTCTGATAATGCTCTACTGACGCTAAAGGGTTGAATAGGGCTTCTCTCAAAAAAGCGACTATCTCCCCCAAAACAGAACCGCCTTCCGGTATAAACTGATCCGCTGCAAAAGAAATATCGATGTCAACAATATGAACCCGTCCTTTCGTCGAAACCTGCGTTGAATAGCGAGCTCCGTAAAGATCGGCTAATTTTTCTCTGAATGCCTGCGGCGTCGGATAGGCATTATTCGCTGTGGCTAACATTTGAGCAACGAGAACACGTCGGGCTAACGTTTTGCTGTTTAATTCTCCGGAAAACCGAAAGGTAATATGATTAGTCTTAAATTTGGTCGTTTTAATCAAGTGTAAATGTACATCTTGGGCTAATTTCATGGGACTTCCTTCAATATGTTATTCCGTTCAATTATATCATTTTATGCTATAATTATCCTTAGAGAAAGTTGAGGAATTTATGGAATACAAACTTTTTGGAGACTATATTACACTGCAGGCACTCTTGAAAAATTTAGGCATTATCTCAAGCGGAGGAGCTGTCAAGTCTTATTTAGCCAGCACACAAGTTCTATTTAACGGCCAGGCAGAGACCCGCCGCGGAAAAAAGATTCGCTTAGGAGATCAAGTTGCTATTCCGGCATCGGACATTGTTATTACTGTTGTTGAACCTTCGCCTGAAGAAAAAGCGGAGCATCTCAGCCAGCTGGCGGAAAAAGAAAGAGTGGCAGCTCTCGTCAAAGAATTGAGCCAAAAGAACAAGAAAACCAATCAGCATAAAGGACCAAAAACAGTCTCTAAAACTAAACGGGCTGTTAAATTTCCCGGCACTTAACTATGTGGATAGAAAAAATTAAACTGACAAATTATCGCAATTACCAGAATCTTGAAGCTGAATTTTCTCCAAAACTTAATGTTTTTGTCGGTCAGAACGCCCAAGGAAAGACAAACTTTTTAGAAGCTGTCTATTTTCTGTCTTTGACACGCAGCCACCGGACACGCTCAGACAAGGAGCTGATTCGCTTTGGCGAAAACGAACTGCATGTTTTAGGAACACTCAATCGCATCAATGGTAAAATTCCTTTGGAAATCACCTTGTCAGACAAAGGAAGAACAACGAAAATTAACCATTTGAAGCAATCCAAACTGTCAGATTATATCGGCATGATGACCGTTGTTCTTTTTGCGCCGGAAGATTTACAGTTGGTAAAAGGCTCTCCCAGCCTTAGGAGAAAGTTCATTGATATTGATTTAGGGCAGATTAAACCTGTCTATCTGGCTGATTTATCAAATTATAATCACGTCTTAAAACAGCGAAATTCCTATCTAAAAAAAGCTGACAAAGTTGATTCCGATTTTTTAGGCGTTTTAGATGAACAGCTGGCGGATTACGGAGCCAGAGTTATCAGGCATCGTTTTGATTTTATCCGTGATCTGGCCAAAGAAGCCGATAAACATCATTTTACCATTTCAAATCAGCAGGAACATTTAAGCATTTCTTATCTGTCTTCCGTTAAATTTGATGATAAAAAAGACATTGAGAAAAATTTCCTGTCCCAGCTGCAAAAGAATCGTCAGCGAGACATTTTTAAGAAGAATACTGGTTTGGGACCTCATCGTGATGATTTGTCATTTTTTATTAATGATATGAATGCCAGTTTTGGCAGCCAGGGACAGCATCGCAGTTTGATTTTATCGCTAAAGTTAGCTGAAATCGAACTCATCAAATCTGTCACCGGAGACTACCCTATCCTTTTGCTGGATGATGTTATGAGTGAACTTGACAATCACAGACAAACCAAACTTTTAGAAGGTATTAAGGAAAATGTCCAAACCTTTATCACCACAACCAGCCTTGAGCACCTTCAGCAGCTTCCTGAGGATTTAAAACTCTTTACTATCCGTCAGGGAAAAATTTCCACAGATTAACACATTTGTAAAAAATCTGTCAATTTTCTTTACAAAAAGTGTAAACAGCATGTCAACAAACACTGTTTTTAAAGCATTTATAATTAAATCTATTGTCAAGTGATGGTCTACAGTCGAATTCCCGTCTTAAAGAAGACTTCAATTTTAGAAAAATCAAAAAAGAAACTGTTTTAATGACGGCAGTTTCTTTTTTGATTCTTTATTGTACAGAATAATTAGGCGCTTCGTTTGTAATTTGAACATCGTGTGGGTGGCTTTCAATCAGCCCTGCCCCTGACATCTCCATAAACTGGGCATTTTCACGAAGTTCCTGCAAATCAGCAGCCCCTACATAGCCCATACCGGATCGGATACCGCCAAGCATTTGGAAAACAATATCTGCCGCAGCACCCTTATAAGCTACACGCCCTTCGATACCTTCCGGGACAAGTTTGTTAGCTTCATTGACAGAACCTTGGAAGTAGCGGTCGCTTGAACCTTTCCTCATTGCTGCAATGGAACCCATACCGCGGTAAGTTTTAAACTTGCGGCCTTGATAAATCTCTGTTTCACCGGGTGCTTCATCAGTACCCGCAAACATTGAACCGAGCATAACAGCATTGCCGCCCGCAGCAAGTGCTTTGACAATATCTCCGGAATATTTAATCCCTCCATCTGCAATAATGGTTTTGCCATACTCACGCGCAACACCGGCAGCATCATAGACAGCTGTAATCTGAGGAACTCCGACACCGGCAACAACACGGGTTGTACAGATAGAGCCCGGACCGATTCCCACTTTAACAACATCAACACCGGCATCGTAAAGAGCTCTGGCACCGGCAGCAGTAGCAATATTTCCGGCAATTAAAGTCTTATCAGGAAAAGTATCGCGGATTTCAGCAATTTTCCGAAGAACTCCGGCAGAATGACCATGAGCTGTATCAATAACAATGGCATCTGCTCCGGCTTCGAAAAGGGCTTCTGCACGCTCAAACGTATCAGAAGTGACACCGACAGCACCGGCAACTAACAGACGGCCAAACTCATCTTTAGCAGCATTTGGAAATTCAATAACTTTTTCGATATCTTTAATTGTAATGAGACCTGACAGACGGCCCGTTTCATCAACCAAAGGTAATTTTTCAATACGATGTTCATGCAAGATGCGCTCTGCTGTTTCAAGATCTGTTCCGACCGGAGCTGTCACCAGCTTTTCACTGGTCATGTGCTCTGAAATCAGTGTATCATAATCAGAGATAAAGCGCATATCGCGGTTTGTAATGATACCGACTAATTTACGATTTTCAAGCGTTTCTACGATTGGAACTCCGCTGATGCGATAGCGCTGCATCAATTCTTCAGCTTCAGAAACTTTGTGCTTAGGCGTTAAGAAGAAAGGATCAATAATAACCCCGTTTTCTGAACGTTTTACCTTCCGAACTTCCTCAGCCTGCTCTTTAATGGACATATTCTTGTGAATAACGCCAAGACCGCCTGCACGCGCAATAGCAATCGCCATCTTACTGTCAGTAACAGTATCCATAGCTGCTGTGATAATTGGAATATTTAATGTCAAATTTTTAGCCAATCTGGTCTGCAGATTAACTTCATTTGGAAGAACATGGCTTTCAGCCGGGATAAGCAATACATCATCGAAGGTATAACCTTTTTTCAAAAATTTAGTGTCCCAATTTGACATTATCTAATCCTCTTTTCTATACATTTTTGCCGGTCGGCTAGTTTAATTGTTACTATAATAACACGCTAAAATCATTTGTCAATAAATTCAGGGAAATTTGCCCAAGAAAAAAACAGATGAAAAAAGCTGATTTTTACAGCATCTCCTCTGCTTTTTTTATACGGAACTTTTTAAAAATAATTGATGCCCATAGCTTTTTTGACATCGTCCAATGTTTTTGAAGCTGTCTGGCGGGCTTTCTCGCTGCCTTTTTTCAGCATTTCAAAAACATAGCCCATGTCCTTGGCATATTCCAAACGCCGTTCACGAATAGGTTTTAGTTCCCGCTCTAAAATATCAAGCAAATAGCGTTTGGTCTTCACATCACCAAGACCGCCTTTTTGATAATGCTCTTTCATAGCAGCAATTTCAGCGGCATCCTCAGGTTTGCCAAAAACATCAAGGTAATGAAAAACCATATTGCCTTCGACAGAACCGGGATCTTCCACACGGATATGATTGGGATCCGTATACATGCTCATCACTTTTTTGCGAACAGTATCCGCATCATCAGACAGATAAATACCGTTGCCCAGAGATTTGGACATTTTAGCATTGCCGTCAAGTCCCGGCAGGCGGCCTGCAGCTTCATTTTCCGGATAAATGCCTTCCGGCTCGACTAAAACATCACACTTATAAGTATGGTTAAAACTACGGACGATTTCGCGTGTCTGCTCAATCATTGGCTTTTGGTCATTGCCGACAGGCACATAATCAGCCTTGAAAGCTGTGATATCAGCGGCCTGTGAAATAGGATAGACCAAAAAACCTGTCGGAATAGATTGACCAAAACCTTTTTGAGCAATTTCTGTTTTGACCGTCGGATTGCGCTCCAAACGGGCAAGTGATACCAGGTTCATATAGTACATGGTCAGTTCAGCCAGTTCAGGAATTTGACTCTGAATAAAAATCGTCACCTTTTCCGGATTGAGGCCTACTGCCAAATAATCAAGGGCAACATTGCCGACAGACTCCTTGATGATTTCAGATTCTTTAGCATGATCGGTTAGAGCTTGCTGATCTGCCAAAAAAACAAACATGCGGTACTTGTCCTCATTTTGCAAAAGAACACGGTTTTTCAGGCTGCCGACATAATGCCCCAGATGCAGTTTTCCCGTCGGACGGTCACCTGTCAAAATAATAGGTTTTGTCATTTCTATTCTCCTAAATTACAATTAGTTCAATTATAACATAATTATCAAGAGCAGGAGGACAAAGCAGCAGTCAAAAATTTACAGCTGAGGGATTTAATTGAAAAATAAGGGCTTTTCCTGTAAAATGTAGTAGTATTAAAAGATGAGGTGAAAAATTGTTAACTGTATCAGATATATCGCTGCGTTTCAGCGATCGTAAACTTTTTGATGATGTCAATATTAAATTTACAGCGGGAAATACTTATGGTTTGATCGGGGCTAACGGGGCCGGAAAATCAACCTTTTTAAAAATCTTAGCTGGTGATATTGAACCCACAACAGGCCATGTGGCACTGGGTCCTAATGAGCGTTTGTCTGTTCTTCGTCAAAATCATTTTGACTATGAAGAAGAGCGGGCTATTGATGTTGTTATCATGGGCAATCAAGAGCTCTATAACATTATGAAAGAAAAAGACGCTATTTACATGAAAGCTGATTTTTCCGACGAAGACGGTGTCCGTGCTGCTGAGTTAGAAGGTCAGTTTGCTGAATTGGGAGGCTGGGAAGCAGAAAGCGAAGCAGCTCAGCTGCTGCAAAATCTTAATATTGCTGAGGATCTTCACTATCAAAATATGAGCGAGCTGACCAATAGCGATAAGGTCAAGGTTTTGCTTGCCAAAGCTCTTTTTGGCAAGCCGGACGTTCTCTTGCTTGATGAGCCTACTAATGGTCTTGATATCCAGTCCATTAATTGGCTGGAGGATTTTCTTATTGATTTTGAAAATACAGTCATCGTTGTTTCTCACGACCGGCATTTTCTTAATAAAGTCTGCACTCACATGGCTGACCTTGATTTCGGTAAGATTAAACTTTATGTCGGCAATTATGATTTCTGGAAAGAATCCAGCGAACTGGCTGCAAAACTGCAGGCCGACCGCAATGCTAAGGCAGAAGAGAAGATTAAGGAACTTCAGGAGTTTGTTGCTCGCTTTTCAGCCAATGCTTCTAAGTCCAAGCAGGCTACTTCTCGCAAAAAAATGCTGGATAAAATTGAACTCGAAGAAATCGTTCCTTCAAGCCGTAAATACCCGTTTATTAAATTTGAAGCAGAACGCGAAATCGGCAACGATCTCTTAACTGTCGAAAATCTTTCTGTTAAAATTGACGGTGAAACCATTCTTGACAACATCAGTTTTATTTTAAATCCGGGAGATAAAACCGCTGTTATCGGTCAAAATGACATTCAGACAACAGCACTTATGCGGGCACTGATGGGAGACATTGACTACGAAGGCACAATCAAATGGGGAGTTACGACAAGCCGCTCTTATCTTCCAAAGGACAACAGCAGTGATTTCGCAAGCGGCGAATCTATTTTAGAGTGGCTGCGGCAGTTTGCCGGCAAAGAAGAAGACGATAATACCTTTCTTCGCGGTTTCTTAGGGCGCATGCTCTTTTCAGGCGATGAGGTTAACAAGTCTGTCAATGTCCTTTCAGGAGGGGAAAAAGTGCGCGTGATGCTGTCCAAGCTCATGCTGCTTAAATCTAATGTCCTTATTTTGGACGATCCTACCAACCATTTGGACTTAGAATCCATCTCAAGCCTCAATGACGGTCTCAAAGATTTTAAAGAATCCATCATCTTTGCCAGCCACGACCATGAATTCATTCAAACATTGGCCAACCACATCGTTGTCATCTCTAAAAACGGTGTTATTGACCGTATCGATGAGACCTATGATGAATTCCTTGAAAATGAAGAAGTCCAGGCAAAAGTTGCCAAGCTCTGGCAATAAAAAGCGGAAACGCTTTTTATTTTTTTACAAAGAAAAATTATGATGAACTATTTGAGAAACCATAAACAAAGCTTTGCTTTTTATAGCATTAGTTTTATACTGCCCGCTTTTATCATGTTTACTGTCCTATTTTCAAAAAACATTTATTGGGGCAGCGACACAACCCTTTTAGCCAGTGACGGCTTTCATCAGTACGTCATTTTTGATACGCTCATTCGCAATATCCTCCATGGAACTGACAGTCTGTTTTACTCCTTTAAAGGCGGACTGGGGTTTAATGTTTTTGCCCTTATGAGCTATTATTTAGGGAGCTTTTTGACACCCTTTACTTATTTTTTTAATGTCCAAAACATGGCCGATGCCTTTTACCTCTTTACTTTGATTAAATTCGGCCTGATTGGCTTGTCAGCTTTTTACAGTCTTGACCGGATTTATCCCAATTTAAACAGATACTTGACTCTGATATTGTCAGTATCCTATGCTCTTATGAGTTTTACCACCAGTCAGCTGGAGTTAAATAATTGGCTGGATATTTTCATTTTACTGCCTCTCATTTTACTGGGGCTCGATCGCTTACTTAATAAAAAAGGACTGTCGCTTTATTTTCTTAGCTTAAGCTGCTTGTTCATCCAGAATTACTTTTTTGGGTTTATGACGGCTGTTTTTCTATTGCTTTGGTTTTTTGTCCAGACATCATGGAATTTCAGGGAAAGAATAAAAAGATTTGCTGATTTTGCTTTGGTTTCGGTTTTTTCAGCATTTACCAGCGCTTTTATGCTCCTTCCGGCTCTGCTTGATTTAAGCAGCCACGGAGAAAAAACAGCTGAACATTTTAGCATATTAACCCCAGAAATGGGGATCTTTGATCTCTTTGCCAAAAATATTGTTGGCAGTTACGATACCACAAAATATGGCTCTATTCCAACAGTTTACGCCGGATTATTACCCCTACTTTTAGCTCTCACTTTCTTTTTTGTTAAAACCATTAAGCATCAAGTCAAGCTGGCTTATCTGCTTCTTGTCATTTTTATCATTGCCGGTTTTTTCTTTCAGCCGCTTGATCTTTTCTGGCAGGGTATGCATGCTCCCAACATGTTTCTTCACCGTTATTCCTGGATTTTATCCACTGTCATAATCATGATGGCAGCTGAAACTTTGTCCAGAATAGCGCAGCTGACCTTTAACGCTTTTTTCCCGGCCTTTATTTTATTGATCTTTGGATTTACGGGAGTTTTCTTTTTTAGGGAGAACTATGACTTTTTGACACCGGCACATTTCATTCTGACAGGCCTTTTTCTGACTGGGTACGGCTTAGTTCTCTTCCTCTTTTTCACTAAGGGGGCTTCTCAAAAATTAATCTTCTCCTTTACATTTATCTTTACTATTTTTGAACTGTCTTTCAACAGCTTTTTTCAAATCGAAGGTATTGAAAATGACTGGAACTTTCCTTCCAGAACGGTTTACGACGATAATGTAAAAGAAGTTGACAATTATGTCAAGTTAGCTGACCAAGAAACACCTAGTTTTTTCCGTCTGGAAAAACTGATTCACCAGACTTTAAATGACGGCATGAAATTCAACTATAACAGCATTTCTCAATTTTCATCCGTCAAAAACACGCTGTCTGCCGAATTATTAAACGCTTTAGGCTATTACTCCCAAGGCAATCATGCTTTCATCAGCTACCATAACAACACCATTTTAATGGACAGCCTTTTCTCAGTTGCTTACAATATCAGCACACAAAATCCCCATAAATTCGGATTTAAGCTCAAACAAAAGGGCAGCCATTACAGTCTTTACAAAAATTCTTATCAGCTGCCCTTGGCACTTATGGCAAACGGCCTTTACAAGGATGTCAATTTAGATTCTGATCCGCTTGCCAATCAGGAAAAATTTGTCAAAGAATTGACAGGAATAACAGATTCCTTCTTTACAGAAGTTCCCATTCTTTCAAGTAAAAACAGTCAGGTTTTAAACGGCCGCACAGCTGTTACTGATTTAAAGGGAAGTCAAGCAAAAGTTTACTATACTGTAAAGGTTCCTGCTAACAGCCAGCTTTATATCAATCTTCCTAATATCAGTTTTAGCAGTGAAAACGAAAAAAATATTTTATTAACCGTTAAGGGCAGAAAGACAAAACAAATTGCGGATAACAGTTATTATTTGTTTAATTTAGGCCATTATAAAAAAGAAGAGCTGCTGACTTTCACAGTCGGTTTTCCTGATAATAAAACAGTCAGTTATGATTTACCGCAGGTTTATGCCTTAAATTTAACAGCCTACCAAAAAGCAGCAGCACAATTAAAAAGTGCGACAACCAAAGTTTCAGTTCGAAAAAATCAAATTTTTACATCTTACACAGCTAAAAAGAAAAGCTCACTGATTTATACTCTCCCTTATGACAAAGGGTGGTCAGCAAAACAGAACGGGAAAAAACTGGATATTAAAAAAGCTCAAAACGGCCTTATGAAAATTAATGTTAAAAAAGGCCGAGGCGAACTGACCATGACATTTCTTCCTCAAGGCCTGTATCTGGGAATTCTGATTTCTGCCTTTGGCGTCCTTCTTTTTATGCTGTATCAATTTTACTGCCAAAAATCCAACAGAGCCGCTAAAACCTCAAAATACTAAAAAGAGAGCCATTTACAGGCTCTTTTTACGTTTAATATAATATCTGCGCAGACACCTTTAGTCCATATCAAAAATTGTAACGTAATCGCAAGTCACACACACTCTGACTTCAGCTGGTTTATTTGCTTTGTACCAAAGACCGCTAAACGGACTGAAGTTCATCAAATAAAAAACCCTGCACAAATTGCAGGATTAGTGTCTTATCACTCCGGCAGTAGGACTCGAACCTACGACATCATGATTAACAGTCATGCGCTACTACCAACTGAGCTATGCCGGAATGGATAGTCCGTACGGGATTCGAACCCGTGTTACCGCCGTGAAAAGGCGGTGTCTTAACCCCTTGACCAACGGACCATAACACTCTTATTATTATAACAAATATCTTTTATTTGTCTAGCTTTTTTTCAAAAAAATTATAAGAATATTCCCTCCATGCTGCCAGAAAAAAACTCAGGACAAACTAACAAGACTTATGCTTGTAAAGATTGACAGCAGCCTATAACTTTTGGTAAAATAATGAAGTTATGAGGTCTCATAGCTCAGCTGGATAGAGCATTCGCCTTCTAAGCGAACGGTCGCAGGTTCGAATCCTGCTGGGATCAAAAACAGGATCGGGCAACTACCGATCCTTTTCTTATTGCTGTATTTTAACGTTAGTCATCAAAAGCAGTTTCACAAGTCCTTGAGGTCTTTTTCTTTTCTTTCTATATTTAAGAAATACACCAGTACCAACATAGGCAAAAGCAAGACGTAAAGACTGTTTTCAGTTAAATAGCGGCACATAACAGTAGACAGCAAAACACCTGCCATGAAAGTAACAATAACCGTAATGATATAAATCGACTGTCTTAGTATCTGCTTATCTTTTTCGACACTTCCTTTAAGAAAAAGATAAGCGGCGTTTTTTATATTTCCTGTCATCATCGTATTGGTGTAAGTATAACCTCTGACCCGCTTAAAAGTTGCCAGCTGAATGGAAGCAAAAAATGCCAAACCGGCAATCGTAAAAATAGAAGGCAAAAAAGGACTCACAACAGCTATTGCTGCCAGCAAAAACAGCATCACATAAGTGCTTAGCTTATGCCAACCGACATCTTTAGGCGTCACCCATTTTCTAAGAAAATAATAGAAAAACTGACCTAAAACAAAAAAGATGATGGGAATCAAAAAACTAACGGCTTCTTTTAAATGCCCTTCTGCAAGATTGATTGTCATATACAGCAAATTTCCCGTTTGCATGCTGGCAAAGCGCCCTTCTTGAGTGATAAAAGTATAAGCATCAATAAAGCCGCTGACAAAAGTTAACAGCATTGCCACTCTCAATCCTTCAAAATTTTGATAATTTTTTGTCATTTTTCAAACTTTCTCCCTTTGTTTCACGTGAAACGCTCTTACAGATATTTACTGGCTTCTCGGACAGATAAACGGTTCTTTTGTTCCTTGTGTTGTTCAATAAACTGATGAACCCAAATAGGATTGGTTTTTGAATATTCCCGCAAGGCCCAGCCGATAGCCTTGTTGATAAAAAATTCTTTGGCAAAGGCAGAACCCGACAGATTATTTTCAATGATAACTGCCAAAAGATTTTCGTCAGTAGCTTTTTTAAAAGTCAGCTGATGATCGATAGCCACTCTCCGCAGCCAAAAGTTATCGGCTAAAGACCACTCTAACATAATTTCTTTAGCTTGAGAATCATTTTTAACAATAGCTCCGGCAACTTCATCCAAATTATCCACAGAATCCCACCATGATTTGCTGACAATGAGCTCCTTTATTTTATTTAGATCAGACAGAATCAATTTTGACCTGATTTTTGGCATCTGGAGATAATTGCAGGCTAGATATTGGCATTCACGGCAGTCTTCCTGCCACATTGCAAAAACAAATTTCCAGTCAACAGCCTCTTCTAAAGACTTCTCTTTCAAAAATGTCTTAGACAATTGGCGCCGCAAAGGCGTTGGAATCCCATAAAATGCAAAATGGTCTTTCTGATAGTTAGCCATTTTTGCAGCTTTTTCTGAATCAGAATTCTCTTCAAACAATTTAAACATTTCAGAATAAGTCATCATGTCTCCTATTTGTGATAAGGACTTCCTTCCTGAATCATAAACGCTCGGTAAATCTGCTCAGTTAGTATTAAACGCATGAGCTGATGAGGCAGGGTCATAAGACCAAAGCTAACAAGCAGATCAGCTCTGTTTTTTATTTCCTTAGAAAGCCCGAGACTTCCTCCAATAATAAAGGTAAGGTTGGAGTAACCTTTTACTTTTGCATCAGACAAAACCTTGCTGAAAGCTTCAGATGAGAACTGTTTGCCTTCAATGGCCAAAGCAATGACAAAATCCCGATTGGAAATTTTAGACATAAGCCGCTGACCTTCTTTTTCAAGAATCTGCTGATTCTGCGCCTGACTGGCATTGTCAGGTGTTTTTTCATCCGGCAGCTCTAGTATTTCAAACTTAGTAAAACGGCTTAAACGCTTGCTGTATTCAGCAATACCGTCTTTTAAATACTTTTCTTTAATTTTACCGATTGCTATTATTTTTACTTTCATATTTTCTATTATAACACCTTTTTCAGCAGACTTATCCACAGTTTTTAAAATAAACTGTTTTTAAAAAAAGCAGCTGTTTGCAGAAAGAGATCAACATTTTCAGAAAGTTTTCCACAACTTGTGGATTCTTTCTTTTTTTAGTGTTTTAAGGTATAATTAAGTCAAATTTCTTAGACTGTTCCAGACTAATTATTGAAAATTCGGAGGTCCTAAAAGTGAATAATGCAAAACCCCATACCTTCCTAAGATGGTTTATCCCTTTTCTGCTTATTTTTTTAAGTTTTATTTTAGGGATTATCTCAACAGTGGTCTTTTACTGGGTATCAGGCAGCAAGTCCATTTCTGACGGCGGAAAAACAACTGTCAGCAATGTCGTCTATAACACCAAGTCTGACACCACTGAAGCTGTCAAAGATGTTAAAAATGCTATTGTTTCGGTCATCAATTACCAAAAAATAGACACGGATACCAGCTACTACAATAATTACGGTGACTCACAGGACGAAAATCAATCCGAAGATGGTTTAAATGTCTACGGTGAGGGATCAGGCGTTATCTATAAAAAAGACGGTGATACAGCCTACCTGATAACCAACAATCACGTCGTAAAAGATGCTGAAAAGCTTGAAATCATGCTGGCTAACGGAAAAAAAGTCGTCGGGAAATTAGTCGGCTCCGATACCTATTCTGATTTAGCGGTTGTGAAAATCTCCTCTAAAGAAGTCAGCACTGTTGCAAAATTTGCAAATTCAGATAAGATTAAGGTCGGTGAACCTGCTATTGCCATCGGCAGTCCTCTGGGAAGCGACTATGCTAATTCGGTAACAGAAGGCATTGTCTCCAGCCTCAGCCGAACAGTAACCACACAAAATGAAAACGGCGAAACCATCTCAACCAATGCTATCCAAACTGATGCGGCTATTAACCCGGGTAATTCCGGCGGAGCTTTGATCAATATCAAAGGGCAGGTCATCGGTATCAGTTCAAGTAAAATTGCATCCAGCAGCAATTCAAGCAGCGGTGTTTCTGTTGAAGGAATGGGCTTTGCCATTCCATCAAACGATGTGGTTTCCATCATTAACCAATTAGAAGAAAATGGTGAAGTTATCAGACCGGCTCTCGGTATTTCAATGGCTAATCTGAGCGAAGCATCTACCAGCGGCAGAGAGTCCTTAAAACTTCCAAGTAACATTACCAGCGGTATCGTTGTTCTTTCAACTCAAAATGGCATGCCGGCTGACGGTAAACTGAGAAAATACGATGTCATCACAGAAATTGACGGCAAAAAAGTAGCTTCCATCAGCGATCTTCAAAGTACTCTTTACAAGCATAAAAAAGGTGATACTATTAAGATTACCTTCTACCGCGGCAAAGATAAAAAGACAGTTGATATTCAGCTGACAAAGACAAGTCAGGATTTAAATAATTAATCGCACAAATCCCACCAAGCAGCAAATGCTGCTAAAACTGACTTAAAAGACTGACTGTGAAGCCTTTTGATTAAATGTTGCCGCTTTTGACAATAAATCTTCACTGCTAAAGATATGTTTCAACTGTATCTGGGATGGGCAAAAAAGCTGCTTTTTTGAACTTAGGCACATTTTGTCCTTCCCTTTTTTATGGAGTTAGTTATGCCTGAAGAATTAAAATACCTTGATCCTAAAGATATTAATCCCAATCCTTATCAGCCACGGCTCCGCTTTAAGACCAAAGAACTGGAAGAACTGGCGCAGTCCATCAAAGAAAACGGTCTGATTCAGCCTGTAATTGTCCGAAAATCAGATATTTTCGGCTATGATTTGATTGCAGGGGAGCGGCGGCTAAAAGCCGTGAAACTGGCTGGTTTGAATAAAATTCCTGTCATTGTCAAAGATATTTCCGATAAAGACAGTATGAAGCAGGCCATTATTGAAAATTTACAGCGCTCTGATCTTAATCCGATTGAAGAAGCTAAGGCGTATCAAAATCTCATCAGTAAAAGTCAGATGACCCATGACGATATCGCCAAGGCAATCGGAAAATCCCGACCCTATATTACCAACAGCGTCAGACTTTTAAATCTGCCGTCTGACATCAAACAGGCTCTTGAAAAAGGGGTAATTTCTCAAGGGCACGCGCGTCTGCTGTTAAGCATCGATAAACAGGAGCTGCAGGATAAGTGGTTCCGCAGCATCCTTGATCAGCAGTTAAGTGTCCGTCAGCTTGAAAAAGCTTTGAAAAACCTGTCAAAGAAAGAAAAAAAGAAAAAACCAGCAAAAGATATTTTTATTGCAGAAAAGGAAAAGGAAATCAGTCAGCTTCTGGGCCTCCCTGTTTCTATTTCCTACAGTAAACAGCATCAGGGGCAGCTGAAAATTTCCTTTTCTTCAGAGGAAGAATTCAACAGAATAATAAACAGGTTTTTTTAGCCTGTTTATTTTCATTTTTTTCTGGCACTTTTTTCCACAGCTAAAACTAGCTCAGATAGCTGAATTAACAGTTTTTATCTCTTTATCCACAAGTTGTGGAAAACTTTTGTCCACTATGTGGATTTTTCATTTGCAGCTGTGGAAAACTTTTGCTTTTTGTGGTAAAATTTTCTTATTACAAATCTTGATAGGAGCACACTATGACAAAAAATGAAGAAATTTTTTGGAATAGGGTCTTAGAACTTGCACAAAGTCAATTAAAACAAGCAACGTTTGATTTTTTTGTTTCAGATGCTAAACTGCAAAAAGTTGAAGGAAGTACCGCAACCATTGTGCTTGACGATATGAAAAAGCTGTTCTGGGAAAAAAATTTGCAGCCTGTTGTGCTGACAGCCGGTTTTGAAGTTTTCAATACTGAAATTTCCATTGACTATGTTTCTGAAGAGGAAGAGCTGCAGTCGGACACACATTTCCAAACTGCGGTATCCGGACCGTCCGCCCAGCCTCTGCCAATTGTGCAAAACGATCTTAATCCAAAATACAGTTTTGATAATTTTGTAATTGGTGATGAAAACCGCTGGGCCTTTACAGCTTCTGTTTCTGTGGCAGACCTTCCGGGAACAACCTACAATCCTCTTTTTATTTACGGAGGACCCGGTTTAGGTAAGACCCACCTGCTAAATGCCATTGGCAATGCTGTCTTGGCTAATAATCCTAAGGCCCGAATCAAGTATATCTCTGCTGAAAACTTCATAAACGAATTTGTTGTCCACATCAGGCTGCAGAATATGGATGAGCTTAAGCAGAAATTTCGCAACTTAGATTTGCTGCTGATTGATGATATCCAATCTTTGGCCAAGAAAAGTTTGGCTGCCACACAAGAAGAATTTTTCAATACCTTTAATGCTCTTCACGACAATAATAAACAAATTGTTCTAACCAGCGATCGAACGCCGGATGATCTCAATGACTTGGAGCAGCGCTTGGTTACACGCTTTAAATGGGGACTGACGGTCAACATTACACCGCCTGATTTTGAAACACGTGTCGCCATTTTGAACAATAAAATTCAAGAATACAATTACAGTTTCCAATCAGAAACAATTGAATATCTGGCAGGACAGTTTGACTCCAATGTTCGGGATTTGGAAGGGGCTTTAAAAGACATCAGTCTGGTAGCCAATTACAGAAATCTTGACGTGATAACCGTCGAGGTAGCAGCAGAAGCAATCAGAGCCAGAAAGCAAGACAGCAGTCCTAAGATGATTGTTATTCCTATTGAAGAAATCCAAAAGCAGGTCGGAAAATTCTACGGCGTAACAGTCAAAGAAATTAAATCAACCAAACGGACGCAAAATATTGTTCTGGCACGTCAGGTCGGCATGTATTTGGCGCGTGAAATGACTGACAACAGCCTTCCAAAAATCGGAAAAGAATTCGGAGGACGGGACCACTCAACAGTTCTCCATGCTTATAATAAAATAAAAAATATGCTGGCTCAGGATGACAGTCTGAAAATTGAATTAGAGACCATCAAAAATAAAATAAAATAGGCTCTGTGCATAAGTCTCGTAAAAGTAACTTTTTATCCACAGCTTGTGAACAACTCTTAAGCCAGACAGTACCTCAAATTCTGATACTTATCCGCACTATACACAAGACCTACTACTACCACTAACTTAATACTTATAAAATAAAGGAGTATTCCATGATAAAATTCTCAATCAATAAAGCCTTCTTCTTGCAAGCTTTAAATGCCACTAAACGAGCAATCAGTTCTAAAAATGCTATTCCTATTCTTTCCAGTTTAAAAATTGAAGTTCATTCCCAATCAATTGTTTTAACAGGTTCTAACGGACAAATTTCTATTGAAAATACTATTTCAGCTGATGATGAAAATGCAGGACTGTTAATTACTTCTCCAGGGTCAATCCTGCTTGAGGCTAATTTCTTTATTAATATTGTTTCAAGTTTACCGGATGTCACCTTAGATTTTGAAGAAATCGAACAGCATCAAGTCGTTTTAAACAGTGGTAAATCAGAAATTACTCTTAAAGGAAAAGATGTTGAACAGTATCCGCGTCTGCAGGAAGTTATCACCAACAATCCTTTGATTTTGGAAACAAAGCTGTTGAAAACCATTATCTCAGAAACAGCATTTGCTGCCAGTACACAAGAAAGCCGTCCGATTTTAACAGGTGTCCATCTCGTTTTAACGGATCATAAAGAATTTAAAGCTGTGGCTACAGACTCTCACCGCATGAGTCAGCGTAAACTGACTTTGGACAATTCAACAGATGATTTCGATGTTGTCATCCCCAGCCGTTCTTTGCGTGAGTTTTCAGCTGTTTTCACAGAAGATGTGGAATCGGTAGAAGTTTTCTTCTCCAGCAGTCAAATTCTCTTCAGAAGCGAGACTATTAGCTTTTACACGCGCCTTTTAGAAGGTAATTATCCGGATACTGACCGTTTATTGGCAAATAACTTTGAAACTGAGGTTGTCTTTAATACTAATTCGCTGCGCTACGCCATGGAACGGGCTCATCTTATTTCCAATGCAACCCAAAACGGTACGGTAAAATTAGAAATTGACAACAATCAAGTAACTGCCCATGTTAACTCTCCTGAAGTTGGTAAAGTTAATGAAGAATTGGATACTGAAAAGATTTCCGGCAGTGATTTAACCATTAGCTTTAACCCAACCTATCTGATTGAAGCACTTAAAGCGCTTAAGAGCGAAACCGTAACGATTCGCTTTATTTCACCGATCCGTCCGTTTACTTTGACACCGGGCGATGACAGTGAAAACTTTATTCAGCTGATTACACCTGTACGTACCAATTAAAATAGCGCCTTGAGCGTTATTTTTTTGCAATATGATATAATGATTTTATGCTTTATATTCTGGTAAATCCTAATGCAGGAGATAAAAGCGGCTTAAAAAAAGCAAAAACAATTCAAAAAAATTATCCACAGTTTAGGACAGCGATTTATCTGACGCAGTGTGCTGGTGATGAGATTAACCAATTGACTAAAATTCTGGCTGATTACCAATCTGATCAAGACCAGCTCTTGATTGTCGGAGGAGACGGTACGCTGTCAAAAGTTCTTTTTGCCTTGCCAAAAGAAATCCCTTTTGCCTATCTGCCTTCGGGTTCGGGCAATGATTTTTGCCGCAGTTTGCCGGCGAGCCCGAAAAGAGTTATGGAGGCACTGCAAAAGCGCAGGACAGAAACGATTTTTGTCTTTCGATCGGATGACTATTTGATTTTAAACAGTCTGGGTTTTGGTTTTGATGCGCGTGTCATCTCTTATTCGCAAAACTCATCTTTGAAAAGACGTCTAAACCAGCTTTATTTGGGAAAGCTGACCTATTTATTGTTTGGCATTCGCTCTGCTTTCAGCCGCGACAGCGTTTCCTTAACACTTACGGATGCTAAAGGGCGTTCCCAAAAGCTATCTGATTTGTTTTTGTTTGTTGTGGCCAATACTGCTTATTTTGGAGGCGGCATTATGACTTGGCCGGAGGCTTCCGCCAAAAGGCAGCAGCTTGAATTGGTTTATCTGAAGAAAGGAACGGTCTTTCAAAATATCCAAGGACTGCTGGCTTTAGTCCTGAAAAAACATAAAAAAAGTGCTCGTTTAAAACATGAGTCTTACACGGCATTAACCTTGGACTGCTATAAACCGACAGCTGCTCAGATTGACGGTGAACTGGCTGAATTTTCCAGTGAGACCTTCACATGCCAAGAGAGAAAAATATATCGTTGAAAGGGAAAATAAAATGTATGATTTAGGAAGTTTTGTTGAAATGAAAAAACCTCATGCCTGCACGATTAAGTCAACAGGCAAAAAGGCTAATCGCTGGGAAGTCATGCGCTTGGGAGCAGATATTAAGATTCGCTGTACCAATTGTGACCATGTTGTCATGATGAGCCGGCATGATTTTGAACGAAAAATAAAAAAAGTCTTGTAATCACAGAAAAACTTAGTTTTGTCTTTTCTGATTGCTGTGTATCTTTTACTTGTTTTTATTTCGTAAGATAAAAAGCTTGTTTATGGCAGGTTTTTTTATGATATAATGGTGTGGACTTAATAAATGTAACGGAGAATAAAATATGGCTTTAACAGCAGGTATCGTTGGTTTGCCTAATGTCGGTAAATCAACCCTTTTTAATGCAATCACTAAGGCAGGAGCAGAGGCTGCCAACTATCCTTTTGCCACTATTGATCCAAATGTCGGCATGGTTGAAGTGCCGGATGCACGTCTCCAAAAACTGACAGAGTTGATAAAACCTAAAAAAACAGTTCCGACAACTTTTGAATTCACCGATATTGCGGGTATTGTTAAAGGCGCTTCGAAAGGAGAGGGCTTGGGCAATAAATTCTTAGCCAATATCCGTGAAGTAGATGCCATTGTCCATGTTGTGCGTGCTTTTGATGATGAAAATGTCATGCGTGAGCAAGGCCGTGAGTCTGATTTTGTTGACCCCATTGCAGATATTGAAACGATTAATTTAGAATTGATCCTGGCTGATCTGGAATCAGTTAACAAACGTTATGCGCGTGTTGAAAAGATTGCAAGAACACAAAAAGATAAGGATTCTGTCGCTGAGTTTCATGTTCTTGAAAAAATCAAACCGGTTCTTGAGGATGGCAAATCTGCCAGAACGATCTACTTTACAGAAGACGAACAAAAAATTGTCAAGGGTCTGTTTTTACTGACAACAAAACCGGTACTTTACGTGGCTAATGTGGATGAAGATAAGGTAGCAGATCCGGACAGTATTGACTATGTTAAACAGATTCGTGATTTTGCTGCAACTGAAAATGCAGAAGTTGTTGTTATTTCAGCGCGTGCCGAAGAAGAAATTTCAGAGCTTGATGATGATGACAAACAAGAGTTTCTTGAGGCGATGGGATTGGAAGAGTCAGGCATTGATAAGCTGACACGGGCTGCTTACCATCTCTTGGGGCTTGGAACTTATTTTACTGCCGGAGAAAAAGAAGTGCGTGCCTGGACTTTCAAACGTGGCATCAAAGCACCTCAGGCAGCAGGAATTATCCACTCTGACTTTGAAAAGGGCTTTATCCGTGCCGTAACGATGTCTTATGATGATTTAATTCACTATGGATCTGAAAAGGCTGTTAAGGAAGCTGGCCGCCTGCGTGAAGAAGGAAAAGATTACCTTGTTCAGGATGGCGACATCATGGAATTTCGGTTTAATGTGTAAAAGCACGTGAGAAAATGTCTAAAAATGGCGTATAACCTAAAAAGAGTTGGGAAATTTTCCCAGCTCCCTTTTGGTCTTTGAGAGGAAAAAATGACAAAATTAATTGTTGGATTAGGAAATCCGGGAAGCAAGTACAAGGATACAAAACATAATGTTGGCTTTATGGCAGTTGACAGTATTGTCAACTCTTTAAATATTAACTTTACAGAGAATAAAGTTTTCAAAGCAGAAGCAGCCAGCACGTTTATGGATGGTGAGAAGATTTATTTTATCAAACCGACAACATTTATGAATGCCAGCGGACTTGCGGTCAGAGCTTTTTTAGCTTACTATGATCTGAGTCCAAGTGATTTGATTGTTATTTACGATGATCTGGATATGGAAGTAGGAAAAATCCGCTTTCGGCAGAAAGGCTCTGCCGGGGGGCATAATGGCATTAAAAGCATTATTAAAGAACTTGGAACACAGGAATTTGACCGTGTTAAAATTGGAATTGGCCGTCCAAAAAACGGCGTCAGTGTTGTTCAGCATGTCCTTGGGAAGTTTGACAAAGAGGACCGTCTGACTATTCAGACGACAATCGCTAAAGTTGACGAAGCTGTAAAGTATTATTTACAGACTAAAGATTTCAATATGACAATGCAAAAATTCAATGGATAAAATGAATATAATAGATTTATTTAAACAAAACAGCAATATCAAAAAGTGGACTGAGTGCTTATCTGATTCCGGCAGGCAGTTAATAATGGGCTTGTCCAATACCAGTAAAGCCTTAGCAATAGCAGCAGCTGAAAGCAGTCAAAAAGGCAAATTGTTAGTTATTACCTCAACTCAAAATGAAGCTGAAAAATTAGCTGACGATTTATCTGCTCTTATTGGTGATGACAACGTCTATCGTTTTTTTGCTGACGATGCAGCAGCAGCTGAATTCATTTTTGCTTCACAAGACAAAACAACTTTTCGAGTAAAGAGCTTAAATTTTCTTTTGGATCAGCAAAAAGGAGGCATTCTGGTTACCAGTATTGCAGGAACCAGAATTTTATTGCCCAATCCCAAAAACTATCAAGCTGCCAGATTAAAACTAACTGTTGGCGACGAATATGACCTTGACAATCTTGTAAAGCAGTTGTCAAATATTGGCTACGAACAAGTCTCTCAGGTCTATAATCCAGGAGAATTCAGCAAAAGAGGAGATATTTTAGACATCTATGAAGTTGAGCAGGAACTTCCCTATCGTCTGGAATTTTTTGGTGATGAAATAGATGGTATTCGAACTTTTGATGTTGACAGCCAGAAATCCCTTGCTAATATTGATTCTTTCATTTTAACACCGTCCGATGATATTGTTCTTACTGAAAATGATTTTGAGCGTGCCTGCCGACAGCTGGAGAAAGTTCCTATTACTGCTGGTGAGAATTTGAAATCCTATTTAAAAGAAGTTTTAGCAGTTACAAAAGACCGTCACAGGCATCAGTATATTAGAAAATTTTTATCTTTTTTCTATCAAAAAGAGTGGACACTGCTGGATTATCTGCCCAAGCAGACACCAATCTTTTTTGATGATTTTCAAAAGATTCTGGATCGTAACAGCCGTTTTGATTTGGACGCTGCCGGTCTTTTGACAGAGGATTTACAAAATAGTAAAGCAGTGTCAAGTTTATCTTATTTTGCCGATACTTACAGATATCTACGGCAGTACCAGCCAGCTACTTTCTTTTCCAATTTCCACAAGGGTTTGGGAAATCTGAAGTTTGACGGTATTTATAACTTCACACAATACCCTATGCAGGAGTTCTTTAATCAATTTCCTTTACTAGTCAGTGAAATCGAGCGTTATCAAAAATCGGACGCCACAGTTCTTCTGCAGACAGATTCACAGCTTAGTCAAGAACGTTTACAAGAAACTTTACAGGAGTATCATTTAACCTTACCAATTAGTAAACCTGACGAGCTCCTTGAAAATCAAGCACAGCTGGTTATCGGAAATCTGTCAAGCGGTTTTTATTTTGCTGATGAAAAAATTGCTCTTATCACTGAGCGCGAGATTTTTCATAAAAAGGTTAAGCGAAAAATTCGCCGAACTGCTGTCAGCAATGCCGAACGCCTGAAAGATTACAATGAGCTGGAAAAAGGGGATTATGTTGTTCACAATGTTCATGGAATCGGCCGCTTTCTGGGCATTGAGACTATTGAGGTTTCAGGTATCCATCGTGATTATTTAACTATCCAATATCAAAATTCTGATCGGATTTCCATTCCTGTCGAACAGATAGAATTGCTGTCAAAATATGTTGCCAGTGATGGGAAAGAGCCCAAAATCAATAAGCTGAATGACGGCCGTTTTCAAAGGGCTAAACAAAAAGTATCACGGCAGGTTGAAGATATTGCTGAGGACCTTTTAAAACTGTACGCTGAACGCAGCCAGTTAAAAGGCTTTGCTTTTTCTCCGGATGATGAGAGTCAGGAAGCATTCGACAATCATTTTTCCTATGTTGAGACCGAAGATCAGCTGAGGTCTATTCAGGAAGTCAAAAAAGACATGGAAAAAGAGCAGCCTATGGATCGGCTGCTTGTTGGCGATGTTGGCTTTGGGAAGACAGAAGTTGCCATGCGGGCAGCTTTTAAAGCTGTTAATGACGGTAAACAAGTAGCTGTTTTGGTTCCGACCACTGTTTTAGCTCAGCAGCATTATACTAATTTCAAAGAGCGTTTTGAAAATTTTCCAATCAACATTGATGTCATGAGCCGTTTTAAAACAAAAGCAGAACAGCAGGAAACGCTGAGAAAATTAGCGAAAGGCCAAATTGACATTATTATTGGAACACATCGCCTGCTTTCCAAAGATGTTAGCTTTAAAGATTTAGGCTTTCTTGTCATCGATGAAGAGCAGCGGTTCGGAGTGAAACATAAGGAGACTCTGAAGAAGCTCAAAACAAAAATTGATGTGTTAACCTTAACAGCAACTCCGATTCCGCGAACTTTACACATGTCTATGCTTGGCATACGCGATTTATCAGTCATTGAAACGCCGCCAACTAATCGCTATCCCGTGCAGACCTACGTTATGGAGAATAATCAGGGAGTCATTCGTGAGGCGATTATCCGTGAAATTGACCGCGGCGGCCAGGTTTTCTATGTTTACAATAAGGTTGACACAATTGACAAGAAAGTCTCAGAACTTCAGGAGCTGGTTCCTGAAGCCAGCATTGGTTTTGTTCATGGACGAATGAGTGAAATTCAGCTGGAAAACACATTGATGGACTTTATCAATGGAGAATATGATATTTTAGTGACCACTACAATCATTGAGACAGGTGTTGATATGTCAAATGTTAATACACTCTTTATTGAAAATGCTGATCACATGGGACTGTCAACCCTGTATCAGCTTCGGGGACGTGTCGGCCGCAGCAGCCGCATTGCCTATGCTTATCTGATGTACCACCCTGATAAAATATTAACTGAGGTTTCAGAAAAACGTTTGGAAGCAATTAAAGGATTTACAGAGCTTGGCTCAGGCTTTAAAATTGCCATGCGGGATTTATCTATCCGCGGCGCCGGGAATCTTTTAGGTTCCTCACAGAGCGGTTTTATTGATTCTGTTGGTTTTGAAATGTATTCACAGCTGCTGGAGGAAGCCATAGCGTCAAAATTAGGAAAATCACAGACACGTTCCAAAGGCAATGCAGAACTCAATCTGCAAATTGATGCTTATCTGCCGGATGTCTACATTACTGATGAACGGCAAAAAATAGAAATTTATAAGAGAATCCGTGAAATTGACAGCCATGAAGATTATCAGGAGCTTCAAGATGAGCTGATAGACCGCTTTGGGGAGTATCCGGATCAGGTAGCCTATCTGCTGGAAATTGGTCTTGTCAAATCGTATATGGACAAAGCATTTGTAGCTTTATTGGAGAAAAAAGCCGATAAAATCAATGTTTTGTTCGAAAAAGCCTCTCAGAAATTTTACCTGACTCAAGACTATTTTGAAGCTCTGTCCAAGACGAATCTTAAAGCCCAGATTAGTGAAGAAAAAGGCCAAATTAAGATTATCTTTAATGTAAAAGCAAAGAAAGATTACGAAATTTTAGAAGAGCTGCTCAAATTTGGAGATGGTTTAAATGAGATTAAAATGAGAAAAACCAGTCAGTAAGTTATTATTAACAGATTTTTAATGACCAGTAACTGAAAAATACAGGCCTACAGCCAAGCTCTTCCTATCTTTTTAAAAAGAAAAATGATAGAATAAAAAAATAGATTTGAGGTGATTAGGTGAGATTAGATAAGTATTTGAAAGTATCCCGTATTATCAAACGCCGCCCGGTAGCCAAAGAAGTTGCTGATAAAGGACGTATCAAAGTCAACGGCATTTTGGCTAAAAGTTCAACAGATTTAAAAATTAATGATACTATTGAAATACGCTTTGGCAATAAATTGCTGACAGTTCGTGTTTTAGAAATGAAAGACAGCACCAAAAAAGACGATGCTACCAATATGTATGAAATCATAAGTGAGTCGAGGATTGAACCAGATGGAGAAGCCTAACATTGTTCAGCTTAATAATAAATACATTAATGATGAAAACAGCAAAAAGCGTTATGAAGAAGAAGAGATGAGGCGGCGCCATCGCTTCATCGGCTGGATACTGGTCTTTATCATTTTGCTGTTTATTTTACCGGCCTATAATCTTGTTGCCAGTTATATGAATTTACAGGAGAAAAAAGAGCAGATTGTTAAACTGCAAAAACAGCAAGAGCAGCTAAATGAAAAAACAGAGGCTGAACAAAAATTTGCCCGGCGTCTGAAAGATGACAGTTATGTTGAAAAGTATGCACGCGCTAAATATTATTATTCCATCGATGGAGAAAATATTTACCCTGCACCAAGTTTATTACCGAAATAATGGAACATTTAATTGAAACAGTTGAAAAATTTTTAGCTTATTCTGATGACAAACTGGAAGAATTGGCTCACAAAAATCAGGCTTTAAAAGAAGAGCCGTCTAATAAAACGAAGAATCAAAATAAAGTAGGAGGAGCAAAATGAAAAAACTATTAGCCGTCATGTTAATGTTTGTTTTTTCTGCTCCTATTTTGGCAATCAGTACGGAAAAAGAACCCGGAGAATTCTTTACCGGCATTCCGGAAAATCCTAATGTTTATCGTGCTGTTTCCAGTTATCCAAAAGCTGATCTGACAGGAAAAGCTCAAAAGATTAAACCGAATTCTGCTTTGAAAATCAAAGCCCTGATTACAGAAAATGTCGAGACACCGGTCTTTAAGCTGTCAGACGGCCGCTTTATAAAGGCCAGTCAGGACAGTGTCTATGCCGATATTGTTCTTCGGCAGGATTATTTTTCCAAAAATTATTGGCTCAAAAAAAGCTTCACTATCTATCAAAGTCCTTATGTGACAGGCGTCAAAAAAGTCAAAACAAAACTTACAGGCTATCAAAAAGTGCATGTTTCCAAAACAGCTGTTACCAGACATGGAATCTATTTAAAGGCTGACGGTCAAGGCTGGATTGATAAAAACGATTTAGAGCCCGAGGACAATCGTATGGAAAAAGTTCAGGCTCTGCTGAACCGTAAATATAATAAAGCTAATTATTCCATCTATGTTAAGCAGCTGGATACGCAAAAAACAGCCGGAATCAACGAAGACAAAGCAATGTACTCTGCCAGTGTTACAAAACTCCCTATTTTATATTTTGTTGAAAAACAAATTAAAAACGGAAAGGTAAAATTAACGGATAAGCTGACTTATACCAAACAAGTCAATGAATTTAAGGGAGCTTATAAGACAGAAGGCAGCGGTAAAATGCCTAAAAAAGCTGATAATAAGGCTTATACAGTAGATGCTTTATTAAAAGCGGTAACTCAGCATTCAGATAACGTTGCCAGCAATATTCTAGGTTATTATGTTGCCCATAAATATGACAGAGCTTACCAAGAAACGATTGAAAGAGCTGCTGAATCCCAGTGGAATATGGACAATCGAAAAGTGTCATCAAGAACAGCAGCAAATGTTATGGAAGCTCTTTACAATCAGCGCGGCTCAGCCTTAAATTACTTAAAAACAACTGAGTTTGACAGCAATCGTATTTCCCGTGATATTGCCGTTCCTGTCGCTCATAAAATCGGGGATGCCTATGACTATAAGCATGATGTAGCTGTTATTTATGCCGGTGAACCCTTTGTTTTATCTATTTTTACAGATAAAGCATCCTATAATAATATCTCAGCAATTGCTGATGATGTATATGGTATCTTAAAATGACCTACGACAAGATTTTTAAATACGTTTGTCAAAAAAAATTTTTTGACAGGCATGACAAAGTTTTAATAGCTGTATCAGGTGGAGTAGATTCCATGAATCTGCTGCACTTTTTGCATGCTTATCAAAGGCCGCTGAATATCAAAATAGGTCTGGCACACATCAATCATAAACAGCGGCTGCAGTCTGATGAAGAGGAGGCCTATCTTAAAAATTGGGCTGAAAAAGAAGCCCTTCCTTTTTACAGCGACACTTATAAAGGAGAATTTTCTGAAAAAAAAGCGCGTGATTTTCGTTATGCGTTTTTTAAGCAGGTTATGCTTAGAGATGGCTATACAGGGCTTGTAACGGCTCATCATGCTGACGATCAGGCTGAAACGGTTTTCTTGCGTTTACTGAGAGGGTCGCGTCTGCGGTATTTAACTGGTATAAAGGAAGTTCAGCCTTTTGCCGGCGGTCAGCTGATTCGCCCTTTTTTAACCTTTTTTAAAAAAGATTTACCGGATATCTTTCATTTTGACGACAGTTCAAACAATGAAGACCGCTATTTAAGAAACAGAATCAGAAATACCTATATGCCGGCTTTAAAGCAGGAAAATCCTCAGCTGGCCCGGCATTTAATTGATTTGGGTGCAGAAACAGAGAAACTCTTTCAGGCTTTTAGTGATTTAAGTGAACATTTAGACCCTCAGGACTGTCAGGTTTTTCAAAAACAAAGTGAACCAGTTCAGTATTTTCTGCTGCAGGATTACCTCGAAAAATTTCCTGATTTAAATATAAGTAAGGCACAGTTTAACAACCTCCTGCATATCCTTAGAAGAAAGAGCAGCTATCATCATTATTTGAAAAATGGTTATTACTT
Source organism: Streptococcus sp. ELY_90 (assembly GCF_058314475.1). Lineage (NCBI taxonomy): Bacteria > Bacillati > Bacillota > Bacilli > Lactobacillales > Streptococcaceae > Streptococcus > Streptococcus sp. ELY_90. Next base: position 4,720 of record NZ_JBZFUJ010000006.1, on the reverse strand, counting down.
AAAAAAAGATGCTAAAACCTTTGAAATTAACAAAATAGGTCTCAAGACGGATGGAGATGACGAGGAAAGAGTGCTAGAATATGGCGGTATGGTCAAATATGGTCAGTACACTTTTTCTTTTCAGAGAGAGTCAGGTTCTAAAGAAGGGATTCCTTTAAAGACCGACTCTCCTGTTGTAATCAGAAAACGCAAGCCAGGGGATAAAATTCAGCTGGGCTCTTATTCCAAAAAATTGCGGCGCCTGTTCATTGATGAGAAAATTCCTTGTGCCAAACGCTCGGAAGCAGTTGTTGCTGAGCAAGACGGCGAAATCATTTTTGTTCTTTTAGATGATGTTACTTATTTGAGAAAAGATTTTAAAGATGATATAATGAAAGGCAGACTGTATATTCAAAATAGAAACTGGTGAGAAATGCTCGAACAAGATATTAAAAAGGTCCTCTATTCTGAAGAGGAAATTATCGCTAAAACCAAAGAGTTAGGTGTTCAGTTAACCAAAGACTATGCAGGAAAAAATCCTCTTTTAGTCGGTGTTTTAAAAGGCTCTGTTCCTTTTATGGCTGAGTTAATGAAACATATTGATACTCAGGTTGAAATTGATTTCATGGTTGTATCAAGTTATTATGGCGGCACCACAAGCAGCGGTGAAGTTAAGATATTAAAAGATGTTGATACCAATATTGAAGGCCGTGATGTTGTCTTTATTGAAGATATTATCGATACCGGCCGTACTTTAAAATATTTGCGTGACATGTTCAAGTATCGCCAGGCAAACTCTGTTAAAATTGCAACATTGTTTGATAAGCCGGAAGGCCGTGTTGTTGACATTGATGCTGATTATGTCTGCTACGATGTTCCCAATGAATTTATCGTCGGTTTTGGTTTGGATTACGCTGAAAATTATCGTAATCTTCCTTACGTAGGAGTCTTGAAAGAAGAAGTTTATTCAAAATAAGAAAAAGGTTGTTAATTAATACATGAAAAATAATCGAAATAATGGATTTGTGAGAAACTCCTTTGTTTACATTATACTGATTTTGGCTATTGTAACTGGTTTTCAGTATTTTTTTAGAGGGACAGGCTCACAGAGTGAAAAAATCAGTTACACGACCCTTGTTAAGCATGTCAAATCAGGCGATATAAAGTCAATTACCTATCAGCCCAACGGCAGCATTCTCCAAGTAACAGGTGAGTATGAAAAAGCTAAAGAAATAAAAGCAAATAATGAGCTAGCCTTCTTTAACGGTGCTACTGCAAAAGTTAAGAAGTTTACATCCATTGTTCTGCCTAACAGTACTTCTATTGATAAAATTGAAAAGTTGGCGGAAAATCACGGAACAAAAATTTCTGTTAAACAGGAGAGCTCAAGCGGTGCTTGGATTTCTTTCCTGATAAGCTTCTTGCCGATTCTCATCATGATTTTCTTCTTCACTATGATAATGAATCAGGGTGGGGGCGGAGCCCGCGGAGCCATGAGCTTTGGCAAAAATAAGGCACGCTCGTCTTCTAAAAGTGATGTCAAGGTACGTTTTTCAGATGTGGCCGGAGCAGAAGAAGAAAAGCAGGAACTTATTGAAGTTGTTGATTTTTTAAAAGAGCCAAAACGCTATAAAGCTTTGGGAGCCCGTATTCCGTCCGGTGTCCTCCTTGAAGGGCCTCCGGGGACCGGTAAAACCCTCCTTGCTAAGGCTGTTGCCGGTGAAGCCGGTGTTCCTTTCTTCAGTATTTCAGGTTCGGACTTTGTTGAGATGTTTGTCGGTGTCGGAGCCAGCCGTGTTCGTTCTCTCTTTGAGGATGCTAAAAAGGCTGAGCGCGCTATTATCTTTATCGATGAAATTGATGCTGTCGGACGTAGGCGCGGAGCCGGAATGGGCGGCGGAAACGATGAACGGGAACAAACCCTCAACCAGCTGTTGATTGAAATGGATGGTTTTGAAGGTAATGAAAATATCATCGTTATTGCAGCAACCAACCGCAGCGATGTTCTGGATCCTGCCCTTCTTCGTCCCGGACGCTTTGACCGCAAGGTGCTTGTCGGCAGACCTGATGTCAAAGGCCGCGAAGCCATTCTTCGTGTTCATTCCAAGAATAAGCCGCTGGCCAAAGATGTTGACTTAAAAGTTATTGCCCAGCAAACACCGGGATTTGTCGGTGCAGACTTAGAAAATGTTTTAAATGAAGCTGCTCTTGTCGCAGCCCGCCGCAATAAGAAAACGATCGATGCCAGCGACATTGATGAAGCAGAAGACCGTGTTATTGCCGGTCCTTCCAAGAAGGATAAAACGATTTCTGAACATGAGCGTCAGATGGTTGCCTACCATGAAGCCGGACATACGATTGTAGGACTCGTTCTATCAAATGCCCGTGTTGTGCACAAAGTTACTATTGTTCCGCGCGGACGTGCCGGCGGTTATATGATTGCACTTCCGAAGGAAGATCAGAACCTTCTGTCTAAAAATGATTTGAAAGAGCAGTTGGCAGGACTTATGGGAGGCCGTGTTGCTGAAGAGATTATCTTTAACGCTCAAACAACCGGCGCATCCAATGACTTTGAACAGGCAACTCAATTAGCCCGTGCCATGGTAACAGAATATGGTATGAGTGACAAACTCGGCCCTGTCCAATACGAAGGCAATCATTCAATGATGCCGGGTCAGTTTGCGCCTGAAAAGACCTATTCGGCTCAGACAGCTCTTCTTATTGATGAAGAAGTTCGCGATCTCCTTAATGAAGCTCGCAATAAGGCAGCTGATATCATCAATGGCAATCGTGAAACACATAAATTGATTGCTGAAGCTCTGCTTAAGTATGAAACACTTGATGCAGCACAAATCAAATCTATCTATGAAACAGGCAAGATTCCTGAAAAATCAGAAGATGATTCAGAAGAAGCTCATGCCCTGTCTTATGATGAAATCAAAGAAAAAATGACTGAGGATAAGGCTGACTGATCGTTACAAAATTCCTATTACTAGTAATAGGAATTTTTTTGTCCGTTTAAATTTACAAGGACCGCCTACTATGATAAACTAATATGGTTGTTAAAACGATTAGGAGACATGATGACTATTTTCAGGAAAAAAAATACAAAATTAGATAAGACAGAGATGAAGCGCCATCTCAAAGTAACAGACCTGATTTTCCTTGGTCTGGGTTCAATGGTAGGAACAGGAATCTTTACGGTTACTGGTATCGGTGCGGCCAAATATGCCGGTCCGGCTTTGGTTGTTTCGATTATTATTGCAGCAATAGCAGTTGGCATCTCAGCTCTTTTTTATGCAGAATTTGCGTCAAGAATTCCGGCAAATGGAGGAGCATACAGTTATCTGTATGCCACTTTGGGAGAGTTTCCTGCTTGGCTGGCCGGCTGGTATATTATTATGGAGTTTCTGACTGCGGTATCAAGCGTTGCTTCGGGCTGGGGGAGCTATCTTAAGGGGTTGCTGCTGAGCTACGATATAAGGCTGCCGGCAGCTTTGAACGGGACTTTTAATCCTGATCAAGGCAATTATATTGATTTGCTGCCGGTTTTAGTAGTTCTTTTGGTTACAGGAATTGTTCTTTTGAATTCTAAAATTGCTCTGCGCTTTAACAGCAGTCTTGTTATCATGAAGTTTTCTGCCTTGGCTCTTTTTATCATTGTAGGGATTTTTCATCTTAAACCTGAAAATTGGTCTGACTTTTCTCCTTTTGGTTTTGGTCAAATTTACGGCGGCCAGACAGGCATAATGGCTGGCGCTTCTTTGATGTTTTTCGCCTTTTTAGGATTTGAATCTATTTCAATGGCAGTTGATGAGGTTCAGGAACCGCAAAAAACGATTCCTAAAGGGATTATAACCTCCTTAACCATTGTAACTGTCCTTTATGCCAGTGTTACTTTGGTACTGACAGGAATTGTTCACTATTCAAAATTAAATGTAGCTGATGCAGTTGCCTATGCTCTTCGTCAGACAGGTCTGAATTGGGCCGCTGACTACATTTCCATTATTGCTATTTTAACACTGATAACCGTTTGTATTTCAATGACTTACGCTCTGGCAAGAACGGTTTACAGTATCAGCCGTGATGGCCTGCTGCCGCAAAAACTCAGTGTTGTTACGAAACACAGTAAAGTTCCCAAGAATGCGACCCTCCTAGTAGGATTTGCATCCATGATCTGTGCAGGAGTATTTCCTCTTTCCAGTATTGCAGAATTCCTAAATATTTGTACTTTAGCTTATCTTATTATGCTGGCAGTTGCTATCATTAAGCTGAGAAAAGATCAAGGGGAGCCTGAGGCTGGAGAATTTAAAACACCTTTTATCCCCGTACTGCCGATTGTTTCGATAATTATATGCTTAGCGCTGATGAGCCAGTATATGACAATTACCTGGATTGCATTTGGTGTCAGCACAGTGATTGGTGTTTTGATTTACTTCACTTATGGCTACAAACATTCAACGATTTCAATGAATTAATAGGAAGACATTTTGGCGTTTTTCAAAAATGTCTTTCTTTTTTTCATAAATAATATTTAGTTTAAAAAAAGTAAGGAAAAGGAGTTGACAAAGGGGGGAAGAGCTGATAGAATATAGTAGTTGCCTCGCAAGAGGTGAAGCCCTTTGAAAACTGAACAAGACGAACCAAGTGCGGGTTACGGAAGACGTAACCTGTCAAGAACAATAAGTCAGCGATGACAAAAGCGAGTTAAGCGCTCAAACTTAAGAAGCAATGAGAGTTT
>NZ_JBZFUJ010000005.1:0-150910 GCF_058314475.1 Streptococcus sp. ELY_90 | reverse complement strand
CGCCCATTATCACTGCTATAAGTTTCTTCAACTAAGTCATAGATGAAGTCAAAATCAATCACGGCCTCGATTTTACGCAGAAAGTGATCCTCAGGAACAAGCTGATCAAGCGTATAGAACCCGTATTGATAGCGGTTATAATCTGGTTTTTCTTTGTGAAACATGGCCTTACCTCACAAACTGTTTTCTTTTAGTATACTCCTAAACAGAGCAAAAAGCTCTTAGAAATTCAATTCTAAGAGCTTTGTCTTCAGTCTGAACAGGACATTTATGTCCTGTTCTTAAAATTGCTTTAGCTTTATAATGATGTCATCATATAAAGGAGGGCATCGTGAAGATGGAAGAAAATTTTGAAATTGCTTTTAATAAAGTTAAGCCGATTATATTTAAACTGCAGCGCTATTACTTTATTAAATTATGGACTCGGGAAGACTGGCAACAAGAGGGAATGCTGGTTTTGCATCAGTTATTAAAGGAACATCCTGAACTGACTGAGGATGATTCAAAGCTGTATGTTTATTTTAAAACAAGATTCTCTAATTATATTAAAGATGTTTTGCGCCAGCAGGAAAGTCAAAAAAGACGTTTTAACAAAATGCCTTATGATGAAATTAGTGAGGTGGCTCATTGTGTTTCGGCTGCAGGTATGCAGCTGGATGAATATGTTTTGTTTTATGATCGTTTGACAGCTTATAAGAAAGGGCTGAACGAGAATCAAAAAGAGCAGTTTGAACGTCTGGTGGCTGGTGAGCGATTTTTAGGCAGGCAAAAAATGCTTAAAGATCTCAAGAAAAAATTAAGTGACTTTGATGATACAAGTTTAAGAGAACATTAGGTAAAAATATTTTGCTTATTTTGATTTCGATTGGCTTATCAACACAGAGCTATCAAAAAAGTTAATCAGGTAAAAGCAAAATAAAAGAGAATTTTGGTGAATGGTTTTCTTGAAAGAACCAGCAGGCAAGAAAAAGGGAATTACCGCTGGTACAGTCAATCTTATATTTGATCACCTGTATTACACGTTTATATAATGGAGCTGAGGCTTTTTGCTTCGGCCTTTTTATATGTTCTTTGGCTGCTTTTGACCTGGGAAAAGTTGGTTTTTATACGGTTTGGCAAACCACAGAAGAGAAGTTTTTGGTATAATTAATATAATCATTCACAAGAAAGGCACGATATGGAAATTGTTGAGAAAGCTCCTGCTAAAATCAATCTTGGTCTTGATATTGCCGGCAAGCGTCAGGATGGTTTTCACGAACTGTCAATGATTATGGTCAGTGTGGATTTAAATGATTATATTACGATTACAGAGACTGCAGAGGATCAGATTGTCGTCAAATCAAACAGCTGCAAGCTGCCGCTGAACAGTAAAAATGATGTTTGCAAGGCGGCTCAGCTTTTGAAGGAGCGGTATGAGATTCGCACCGGGCTTGAAATATCGCTGCAAAAATCGATTCCTATATGTGCGGGTTTGGGAGGAGGATCCAGCGATGCGGCTGCAACCCTGCGTGCTCTCAATCGTTTATGGAATCTTAACTTATCAGAAGAAGAACTGATTGAAATTGGCTTTGAAATTGGAAGTGATGTTCCTTACTGCATCAAAGGCGGCTGTGCCCTTATTTCGGGTAAGGGAGAAATTGTTGAAAATCTGCCAAATTCTCTGTCGGCCTGGGTCGTTTTGGTTAAACCTGACTTTGGCATTTCAACAAGAACAATTTTTAAGGAGATTGATACTGACACGATTTCTCGAGTCAATATTGATGCCTTAAAGGAAGCTATTTTGACAGATTCTTATGAAGAGGTGCTGCAGGCCATGGGGAATTCGCTTGAGGATATCACCATTGCCAGAAAACCTTTTATTCAAAAAATTAAGGATCGCATGGATAAATGCGGGGCTGATATTTCTTTGATGACAGGCAGCGGGCCGACAGTTTTTGCGCTCTGCCGGACAGAAAAGCGCGCTAATCGCGTTGTTAACAGCATGAAGGGCTTTTGCAGAGAAGTTTATAAGGTGAGAATATTATAAAAAGAATCGAATTCATTTGATTCTTTTTTTTATTTATGGTAAGATTAAGCGACAAATCATTAACCAGTTAATTAAAAGGAGGGGGCTATGGCATTGGGACAGGACATTGATCACTTGATCAATCAAATTCTTTTAAAGGCTGAAAATCAACATGAGCTGCTGATTGGTTCTTGCCAAAGTGAGATTAAACTGACCAACACCCAGGAGCATATTTTGATGCTGCTGTCACAGGAAAATCTGACAAATTCAGACTTGGCCAAACGGCTGAATGTGAGTCAAGCGGCAGTGACAAAAGCGGTCAAATCTCTTGTGAAGCAGGAGATGCTGGAGTCCATCAAAGATAAGGCTGATGCAAGGGTCACTTATTTTCGTCTGACGGATTTGGCTAAGCCTATTGCTCAGGAGCATGAACACCATCATGCTTTGACGCTGTCGGTTTATGATCATCTCTTGGATACCTTTTCAAAAGAGGAGCAGGCTGTTATCAGTCGCTTTTTAACTGCTTTAAGCAAGGAATTAAAGGAGTAGCTGTGCGATATATTACTGTAAAAAATCTATCTTATCAATATGACTCAGAACCTGTTTTAGAAGGAATTAACTACCATTTAGACAGCGGTGAATTTGTGACACTGACGGGGGAAAACGGGGCTGCCAAGTCAACTTTAATCAAGGCAACTCTGGGTATTTTAAAACCGAAAGTCGGTTCTGTGGAATTTTCCAAAACGAACGTGGCTGGCAAAAAATTGCGCCTGGCCTATCTGCCTCAGCAGATTGCCAGTTTTAATGCCGGTTTTCCAAGTACAGTCTACGAATTTGTTAAATCGGGCCGCTACCCAAGAAACGGCTGGTTCAGACGGCTGACCAAGCATGATGAAGAGCATATCAGGGCAAGCTTAGAGTCGGTTGGTATGTGGGAAAACCGTCATAAACCTATCGGCAGTCTTTCAGGAGGTCAGAAGCAGCGTGCTGTTATCGCCAGAATGTTTGCCAGTGATCCTGATATTTTTGTGTTAGATGAGCCGACAACTGGGATGGATGCAGGAACAACAGAGACCTTTTATGAGCTGATGCACCACAGCGCTCATCAGCACAGCAAAGCAGTTCTGATGATTACACATGATCCTGAAGAGGTTAAGGAATATGCGGACCGAAATATTCATTTGGTGAGAAATCAAGACTTGCCTTGGCGCTGCTTTAATATCCATGGAAAAGATGAGGGAGGAAAAGATGATATTAAGTGATATATTGGCTTATGATTTCATGCAGCGGGCTTTGCTGGCAGTTGTCGCTATCAGTGTTTTTGCTCCGATTTTGGGTTTGTTTCTTATTTTGCGCCGTCAGAGTCTGATGAGTGATACGCTTAGCCACGTCTCCTTAGCAGGTGTTGCTTTCGGAGTTTTGCTGGGAATTTCGCCTACATGGACCACCCTTTTAGTGGTTACTTTAGCTGCTGTGGTTCTTGAATATTTGCGTACTGTTTACCGTCATTATATGGAAATTGCCACTGCTATTTTGATGTCCATGGGTTTGGCTCTTTCTTTAATTGTTATGAGCAAGGCAGGTGACGCTAGCAACGTCAGCCTTGAACAGTACCTCTTTGGTTCTATTATTACTATTAGCCGTGAACAGGTCATTGCTTTGTTTGCGATTGCAGCTATCGTTTTAATTCTTACATTTTGCTTTATCCGTCCTATGTATATTTTGACTTTTGATGAAGAAACGGCCTTTGTAGATGGTTTGCCTGTTCGGCTTATGTCCATTTTGTTCAATGTTGTTACAGGAGTGGCTATTGCTCTTACTATTCCGGCAGCAGGGGCACTTTTGGTATCAACGATTATGGTGTTGCCTGCAAGTATTGCAATGCGGCTGGGAAACAACTTTAAAACGGTTATTGCCTTGGGCATCTTGATTGGTTTTATCGGAATGGTATCTGGTATTTTTATTTCTTATCTGGCTGAAACACCTGCCAGTGCGACAATCACGATGATTTTTATTGGAATTTTCCTATTTGTCGGTCTGCTCAACCAGCTGATAAAAGATTAAATCAATCTGAGATTCAGAAAATTTATACCTGCAAAGAAAAAAGTGAAGTCAATCGAAATCCTTTAGAGATCGATTGACTTCACTTTCTTTGTCATGCGATTAATACGTTAAGACAAAATATTTTTTCTTGCCGCGGCGGATAACAGTCAGCTCGTCATCAACCTTATCTTGGTCAGATAATTGATAATCCAAGTCCTGAACGCGTTCGCCGTTGATATAAACAGCACCGTTTTGCACATCTTCACGAGCCTGACGTTTAGAATTGACAATACCCGCAGTGACTAAAATATCAACGATATTAAGGCTGTCCTCTGATTTTACAGGATAGTTGGGAACATTGCTGAGACCTTGCTTAAGTTCTTTGGCAGAAAGGCTCTTGATATTCCCTGCAAAGAGCTGCTCGGTAATCTTAACAGCTTCTTTATAGGCTTCTTCGCCGTGGACAAAGGTGACAACTTCTTTTGCCAGTGTTTTCTGTGCTAAACGTTCATGAGGAGCCGCTTCGAATTTTACACGGATATCTTCAATTTCATCCAGAGACAGGAAAGTAAAGATTTTAAGAAAACGAACAGCATCGGCATCCATGACATTCAGCCAGAATTGATACATTTCATAAGGAGATGTTTTATCGGCATCGAGCCAGACAGCGTTGCCTTCTGATTTACCGAACTTTTTGCCGGTAGCATCCGTAATTAAGGGAACGGTAATCACATGCCCTTGTTTATCAGCCTTACGGCGGAGCAGTTCGGTACCGGCAGTCATATTGCCCCATTGATCGGAGCCGCCGATTTGTAAGCTGACACCGTATTTTTGATTGAGAACATAAAAATCATAGGCCTGCATAATTTGGTAGGCAAATTCGGTATAGGAAATCCCGGTTTCAATGCGCTTTTTCACAGATTCCTTGCTCATCATGTAGTTGACTGTGAAATATTTACCGACATCCCGCAGGAAATCAATAAAGCTGACAGATTCGAACCAATCATAGTTATTGACCATCTGAGCTTTGTTATCGCCCTTTTCAAACTCAATAAAACGCTCCAGCTGACTGCGAATGCTTTCTACCCAGCCTTTGACGGTTTCTTTGGTCTGAAGGCTGCGCTCATCATCCTTAAAGGAAGGGTCGCCAATCAGTCCGGTAGCTCCTCCGACAAGCGGGTAGGGTTTATGTCCGGCTAATTGCAGGTGCTTCATGACCAAAATCGGGACCAGATGACCCAGATGGAGGCTGTCTGCTGTCGGATCATAGCCTGAATAAAAAGACACAGAGCCTTCATCCAATGCTTTTTTCAGGGCCTCTTCATCAGTAGTTTGAAAGACTAAGCCGCGTGCTTTAAGTTCTTCAAAAATTGTCATTGCTTTTCTCCATATTCTTATAACATTACAAAGCATTATATCAAAAACAACAGGGCCTGTGCAAGTTCTTATGAGAGAGTAAGAAAAGAACTCCTTCATTTAGCGGCTATGTTAAACATGATAAATTTGGTATAATATAAATTGAGGTATTGTTATGTCCCTGCTGGAAAAAATAAAAAGAAAGTTCAAAGAAATAACTGCTAAAAAGCCTGATTTTAGTAAAATCGACTTTGTAAACTGGTTTAAAAATTTAAAGTTAAAAGAATTAAAGCGGACAGATTATCTGGATTTCGGCTCCGTTTTTTTGCGCACCTTTAAACTGCTGTCAGATTTTGCCTACATTCTTCTTCTTTTGTTTGTTTTTTTAGGCATTGGTATGGGATTAGGCTATCTGGCCAGGCAGGTAGAAACCGTAAAGGTTCCTGCTAAGACAGACTTGGTTACTCAGGTCAATACATTAACCAGAATTTCTAAAATGACCTATTCAGATAAGTCGCTGATTTCAACAATTGACACAGACCTTTTAAGAACACCTGTGGATGGCAAAGATATCTCGGAAAATGTGAAAAAGGCTGTTATTGCAACGGAAGATGAGAATTTTAAAGAGCACCATGGGGTTGTTCCCAAAGCTGTGTTCCGAGCAGCACTGGGTTCGGTTTTGGGACTGGGTGAAAGCAGCGGCGGTTCAACACTGACGCAGCAGCTCTTAAAACAGCAGGTTCTGGGGGATGATCCTACTTTCAAACGTAAAACTAAGGAGATCGTTTACGCTCTTGCGCTTGAACGTTATGAGGACAAGGACAGGATTCTGACCAATTATCTGAATGTCTCTCCGTTTGGACGCAATAATAAAGGGCAAAATATTGCCGGAATTGAAGAAGCTGCTCAGGGAATTTTTGGGGTTGCTGCTAAAGATCTGACCATTCCTCAAGCCGCGTTTTTAGCCGGACTGCCGCAAAGTCCCATCACCTATTCGCCTTACACTGCTGCAGGAAAACTCAAGTCAGCAGAAGAAATGAAGCTGGGCCTGAAGCGCTCACAAAATGTGCTGTACAGTATGTATCGCACAGGAGTTTTGTCAAAGGCTGATTATGAAAGCTATAAGCAATACGACCTGAAGAAAGATTTTAGAAAACCTCAGGCAGCCCAAGCAGATTCGCATGACTATTTATACTATGCTGTCTTTGAAGAGGCCAGAGATGCTATGTATGACTATCTTGTCAAACGGGATAAAGTCTCTTCTCAGGATTTAAAAAACGATAAAACCAAAGAAGCCTACAAGGAAAAAGCTCTGCAGGAGCTGCGCTTAGGCGGCTACACGGTCACAACAACTATCAATAAAAAGGTTTATAAAGCTATGCAGACAGCTGTTGCTCAGCATGGCGGCTCTCTTGATGACGGGACGGGGAAAGTTGAAGTCGGCAATGTTCTGATGGATAATTCCAGCGGAGCTGTTCTTGGATTTGTAGGGGGACGTGATTACAAGAGCAATCAAAATAACCATGCTTTTGATACGGCAAGATCACCCGGATCCAGCATCAAGCCATTACTGGCTTACGGACCTGCTATTGATCAAGGGCTTATGGGCAGCTCAAGCATGCTTTCAAATTATCCGACAACTTTTGCCAGCGGACAAAAAATTATGCACTCCGGAGATGAAGGAACGGCGATGGTCAATCTGCAGGAAGCCTTGGACGTTTCCTGGAATATTCCGGCCTACTGGACCTATCAGACCTTGCTGCAAAAGGGTGTAGATGTTCCCAATTATATGGAAAAAATGGGCTATCACATTCCTGAATATTATATCGAAAGCCTTCCTTTAGGCGGCGGGGTTGAAACAACGGTTGCTCAGCAGACAAATGGCTATCAAACGCTCGCTAACGGCGGTGTCTATCAAAAACAATATATGGTTGAAAAGATTACTGACAGCCAGGGCAAAGTCGTTTATCAGCATGCTTCTAAGCCGGTTCGGGTCTATTCGAAAGCGACAGCCAGCATCTTGAATGAGATGCTCAGAGGTCCCATTAGTTCGGGTAAAACCACAACGTTTAAAAATAGACTGAAAGCTCTTAATTCAGGCTTGGCCGGTGCTGACTGGACAGGAAAAACAGGGACAACCGATGATTATACAGATGTTTGGCTGATGCTGTCTACACCCAAGACAACGCTTGGAGGCTGGGCAGGCCATGATGATAACACTTCTTTAAAATCTATGACAGGCTATAACAACAACGCCCAATATATGGCGCACTTGGTCAATGCCATCAATCAGGCCGATCCAAATGTTTGGGGAGCCAACCAGCGTTTCGGTCTTGATTCCAGCGTTATTAAAGCTAATGTTCTGAAATCAACAGGTCTGAAACCGGCGACGGTCAATGTTAATGGAAAGGCTATTTCTGTCGGCGGTGCAACAACTAGCAGCTACTGGGCTAAAAACGGTCCCGGCAATACGGTCTATAAATTTGCTATAGGCGGTACAGACAGCGATTACCAAAAGGCTTGGTCAAAGATTGGAGGCAGATAGCATTTCTTGACAAGCTCAGGGAGATAGTATATAATATACGTAACTATTTGTCGTCTGCTTTGGTTGAAATATTGTCCAATCAGAGCTTACAGCAGTTAAATCAAACTTTAATGAGTCAGATTTAGCTGCTCTTTTTGTGCTTAATTTTCGGTATAGCTCTATTTTGTAATAGATATTTAAACTTTCTGAAAATTAGTGGAAACGGCAAATTTGCTAACGTTTTGGCCTCGGGCAGAGGTCTGGAAAGAAGAAGGAGTTAAAACTTGGCAGGACATGAAGTTCAATACGGTAAGCACCGTACGCGTCGCAGTTTTTCAAGAATCAAAGAAGTTCTTGATTTACCAAATTTGATTGAGATTCAGACGGATTCGTTCAAAGACTTTTTGGATACCGGTCTTAAGGAAGTTTTTGAAGATGTTTTTCCTATTTCAAACTTTACGGAAACCATGGAACTCGAGTTTGTAGGGTATGAAATCAAGGAGCCTAAGTATACTTTGGAAGAAGCAAGCGCTCATGATGCACATTATTCAGCGCCGATTTTTGTAACCTTCCGCCTGATTAATAAAGAAACCGGTGAAATCAAAACCCAGGAAGTCTTCTTTGGCGATTTTCCGCTTATGACTGAAATGGGAACGTTTATCATCAATGGTGCTGAGCGGATTATTGTTTCCCAGTTAGTTCGCTCACCAGGTGTTTACTTTAATGATAAGGTTGATAAAAACGGTAAAGTCGGCTATGGTTCTACGGTTATTCCTAACCGCGGTGCCTGGCTTGAACTTGAGACTGACTCTAAGGATATTGCCTATACACGGATTGACCGGACGCGTAAAATTCCATTTACAACGCTGGTGCGGGCTCTTGGATTTTCCGGTGATGATGAAATTCTTGATATTTTCGGTGAGAGCGACCTGGTGCGCAATACTATCGAGAAAGATATCCACAAAAATCCGAATGATTCCAGAACTGATGAGGCTCTTAAAGAAATTTACGAACGCCTGCGTCCGGGTGAGCCTAAGACAGCTGACAGTTCACGCAGCCTTTTGATTGCGCGTTTCTTTGATGCGCGCCGCTACGATTTAGCAGCTGTCGGCCGTTATAAGATTAACAAAAAATTAAATATCAAAACCCGTCTTTTGAATCAGGTTATTGCTGAAAATCTGGTGGACCCTGAAACGGGTGAAATTCTGGTTGAATCAGGAACTGAAATGACTCGAAGCGTCATTGATTCTATTTCTGATTATCTGGAAGGCGATCTTAACAAGATTGTCTATACACCAAATGAGTATGCTGTTTTGACAGAACCTGTTATTCTGCAAAAATTCAAAGTCGTAGCTCCCAATGATCCGGACCGTGTTGTGACCATTGTCGGCAATGCTAATCCGGATGATAAGGTACGTCACCTAACACCTGCTGATATCTTAGCTGAAATGTCTTATTTCCTTAATTTAGCTGAAGGTCTCGGCAAGGTTGATGACATTGACCACTTAGGGAACCGCCGTATCCGTGCCGTCGGTGAATTGCTGGCCAACCAATTCCGTATCGGTCTGGCTCGTATGGAAAGAAATGTTCGTGAACGGATGTCTGTTCAGGACAATGAGGTTCTCACACCGCAGCAAATCATCAATATCCGTCCGGTGACCGCTGCTATCAAAGAATTCTTTGGCTCTTCTCAATTATCACAGTTTATGGATCAGCACAATCCGCTGTCTGAGCTGTCTCACAAGCGCCGTTTGTCAGCCTTGGGACCTGGCGGTTTGACACGTGACCGTGCAGGTTATGAAGTGCGTGATGTGCACTACACTCATTACGGCCGTATGTGTCCGATTGAAACGCCTGAAGGACCAAACATCGGTTTGATTAACAACTTGTCTTCATACGGACACCTCAACAAATACGGTTTCATCCAAACACCTTACCGCAAGGTTGACCGCAGCACAGGCGTGGTTACCAATGAGATTGAATGGCTGACTGCGGATGAAGAAGATGAATACACTGTTGCTCAGGCCAACTCAAAACTCAATGAAGACGGTACCTTTGCCGAAGAAATCGTCATGGGACGCCACCAAGGGAATAACCAGGAATTTCCGGCAAGTTCAGTCGAATACATGGATGTTTCTCCTAAACAGGTAGTTGCGGTTGCGACAGCTTGTATTCCATTCCTTGAAAACGATGACTCCAACCGTGCTCTTATGGGTGCCAACATGCAGCGTCAGGCTGTGCCTCTGATTGATCCTAAAGCTCCGCTTGTCGGAACAGGTATGGAATATCAGGCTGCCCACGATTCAGGAGCTGCCATTATCGCTCAAAATAACGGTAAGGTCGTTTACTCTGATGCAGACAAGGTCGAAGTCCGCCGCGAAGATGGCTCTCTTGACGTGTACAATATCACAAAATTCCGCCGTTCTAATTCAGGAACTGCCTATAACCAACGTACACTTGTCAAGGTAGGAGACAGCGTAGAAAAGGGTGACTTTATTGCTGACGGTCCTTCTATGGAAAAAGGCGAAATGGCGCTTGGTCAAAATCCTATTGTTGCCTATATGACCTGGGAAGGTTATAACTTTGAAGATGCTGTCATTATGAGTGAACGCCTGGTTAAAGACGATGTTTACACATCTGTTCACTTAGAAGAATTTGAATCTGAAACCCGCGACACAAAACTTGGCCCTGAAGAAATCACGCGTGAAGTTCCAAATGTGGGAGAAGAAGCCCTCAAAGATCTCGATGAAATGGGTATCATCCGCATTGGTGCAGAGGTGAAAGAAGGGGACATTCTTGTCGGAAAAGTAACGCCTAAAGGTGAAAAGGATCTCACTGCTGAAGAGCGTCTCCTGCACGCTATCTTTGGTGACAAATCACGTGAAGTGCGCGATACGTCGCTCCGTGTTCCTCACGGCGGAGACGGTGTTGTCTGTGATGTGAAAATCTTTACCCGTGCCAACGGTGACGAACTTCAATCAGGAGTTAATACGCTTGTTCGTGTTTATATCGCTCAAAAACGTAAGATCAAAGTTGGGGATAAAATGGCCGGACGTCATGGGAACAAGGGTGTCGTTTCACGTATTGTTCCTGTTGAGGACATGCCGTATCTTCCAGACGGAACTCCTGTTGATATTATGCTGAACCCTCTCGGGGTGCCATCACGGATGAATATCGGACAGGTTATGGAACTTCACCTTGGTATGGCTGCCCGCAGCTTAGGCATTCATATCGCAACTCCGGTCTTTGACGGTGCAACGTCCGATGATCTTTGGGAAACGGTCAAAGAAGCCGGTATGGCTTCTGATGCCAAAACTGTTCTCTATGATGGCCGGACTGGTGAACCATTTGATAACCGTGTATCTGTCGGTGTCATGTACATGATCAAGCTCCACCACATGGTTGACGATAAGCTCCATGCCCGTTCTGTCGGTCCTTACTCAACTATCACTCAGCAGCCGCTGGGAGGTAAAGCTCAGTTTGGAGGACAGCGGTTTGGTGAAATGGAAGTTTGGGCACTGGAAGCTTACGGTGCGTCAAATGTACTGCAAGAAATCTTGACTTACAAGTCTGATGATATCACAGGCCGTCTCAAAGCTTATGAAGCCATTACCAAGGGCAATCCGATTCCAAAACCAGGTGTGCCGGAGTCATTCCGCGTTCTTGTGAAGGAATTGCAGTCGCTGGGACTTGATATGCGCGTCCTTGATGAAGATGACAGAGAAGTTGAACTTCGTGATCTTGATGAAGGCGAAGATGAAGATGTTATGCATGTTGATGATCTTGAAAAAGCGCGTGAAAAACAAGTTATTGAAGCCGCCGAATTTGCAAATGGTGATGAAAAATAACAGACAAATAAACTGCCAGCCGCCTCAACTATAGTTTGGCTGTCTGGCTGCTGATAATCATAAGAAAGGTAAAATTAGTGGTTGACGTAAATCGTTTTAAAAGTATGCAAATCACATTAGCTTCGCCGAATAAAGTCCGCTCATGGTCTTACGGCGAGGTTAAAAAACCTGAAACAATCAACTATCGGACCTTAAAACCGGAACGTGACGGTCTGTTTGATGAGGTTATTTTCGGTCCTACTAAGGACTGGGAATGTGCCTGCGGTAAGTACAAGCGTATTCGCTACAAAGGGATTATTTGTGACCGCTGCGGCGTTGAGGTGACTCGTACCAGAGTCCGCCGTGAACGCATGGGGCATATCGAATTGAAAGCGCCTGTTTCTCATATCTGGTACTTCAAAGGCATCCCTTCTCGCATGGGGCTCACTCTTGATATGAGTCCGCGTTCTTTAGAAGAAGTTATTTACTTTGCTGCCTATGTGGTGATTGATCCTAAGGATACACCGCTTGAGCCAAAATCTCTTTTGACTGAGCGCGAGTACCGTGAAAAACTTCAAGAATACGGTCCGGGATCATTCGTTGCCAAAATGGGTGCAGAAGCGATTCAAGACCTCTTGAAACGTGTTGACTTAGATGCAGAAATTGCAGAGCTGAAAGCAGAATTAAAAACAGTTTCCGGGCAAAAACGGGTGAAGGCTGTCCGCCGTTTGGATGTTCTTGATGCCTTCCAAAAATCAGGAAATAAACCTGAGTGGATGGTACTTAACATCCTGCCGGTTATTCCGCCTGATCTTCGTCCGATGCTGCAATTGGATGGCGGCCGCTTTACAACTTCTGACCTTAACGATCTCTACCGCCGTGTTATTAACCGTAACAACCGTTTGGCGCGTTTGCTCGAGCTGAATGCTCCCGGCATTATTGTGCAAAATGAAAAACGGATGCTGCAGGAAGCTGTGGATGCTTTGATTGATAATGGCCGCCGCGGCCGTCCGATTACCGGACCCGGCAGCCGTCCTTTGAAATCTCTCAGTCACATGCTTAAAGGTAAGCAAGGTCGTTTCCGTCAAAACTTGCTCGGTAAACGTGTCGACTTCTCAGGACGTTCGGTTATTGCTGTCGGTCCGACACTTAAGATGTACCAATGCGGTGTGCCGCGTGAAATGGCGATTGAGCTCTTTAAACCGTTTGTCATGCGCGAGATTGTAGCGCGAGACATCGTACAAAATGTCAAGGCAGCAAAACGCTTGATTGAGCGCGGCGATGACCGCATTTGGGATATTCTTGAGGAGGTCATTAAAGAGCATCCGGTTCTTCTTAACCGCGCACCGACTCTTCACCGCTTGGGTATTCAAGCTTTTGAACCCGTTTTGATTGACGGTAAGGCTCTGCGGCTCCATCCGCTGGCCTGTGAAGCTTACAACGCCGACTTTGACGGGGACCAAATGGCTATTCACGTGCCGCTGTCTGAAGAAGCTCAAGCAGAAGCTCGTCTCTTGATGCTGGCTGCTGAACACATTCTTAATCCTAAAGACGGTAAACCAGTCGTTACCCCATCTCAAGATATGGTTCTTGGTAACTACTATCTAACCATGGAAGATGCCGGCCGTGAGGGTGAAGGAATGGTCTTCAAAGACCGTGATGAAGCTGTTATGGCTTATCGCAACGGCTATGTTCATCTCCACAGCCGTGTCGGTATTGCTGTCGACAGCATGTCTGACAAACCATGGACAGATGAGCAAAAGCACAAAATCATGATTACAACTGTTGGTAAAATTCTCTTCAATGATATTATGCCGGCAGACCTTCCTTACCTTCAGGAGCCAAACAATGCCAACTTAACAGACAAAACGCCTGATAAGTATTTCTTAACGCCTGGCTCTGATATCAAGGAAGTTATCAAAAATCTTGACTTAAATATTCCATTTAAGAAGAAAAATCTTGGTAACATTATCGCTGAAATCTTTAAACGTTTCCGTACAACTGAAACTTCAGCCTTTCTTGACCGTTTGAAAGACCTTGGTTATTATCATTCAACCTTGGCCGGTTTAACAGTAGGTATCGCTGACATTCCAGTTATTGATAACAAGCAGGAAATTATAGATGCAGCTCACCACCGTGTTGAAGATATTTCCAAAGCTTTCCGTCGCGGTCTCATGACAGACGAGGATCGCTATGAAGCTGTTACGGCAACTTGGCGTGATGCTAAGGAAAAACTGGAAGAGCGTTTGGTTGAAACACAGGATTCTAAGAATCCGATCGTTATGATGATGGACTCCGGAGCGCGTGGTAACATCTCCAACTTCTCCCAGCTTGCCGGTATGCGCGGCTTGATGGCTGCTCCTAACGGACGCATCATGGAACTGCCGATCCTTTCAAACTTCCGTGAAGGTCTGTCTGTTTTGGAAATGTTCTTCTCAACCCACGGTGCCCGTAAAGGGATGACCGATACAGCGCTTAAGACTGCCGATTCCGGCTATCTTACCCGCCGTTTGGTTGATGTTGCCCAAGATGTTATTATTCGTGAAGACGACTGTCACACTGACCGCGGTCTGACGATTACAGCCATCACCGATGGTAAGGAAGTAACAGAAACGCTTGAAGAACGTCTTGTCGGCCGTTACACCAAGAAGACCGTCAGACATCCGGAAACAAATCAGGTTCTCGTTGGAGCTGATGAGTTGATTACTGAAGACATGGCTCGTAAGATTGTAGATGCTGGAGTTACTGAGGTGACTATCCGTTCAGTCTTTACATGTAATACGCGTCATGGAGTCTGCCGTCATTGTTATGGTATCAACTTGGCAACAGGTGATGCTGTTGAAGTCGGTGAGGCAGTTGGTACGATTGCTGCTCAATCCATCGGTGAACCAGGTACACAGCTTACTATGCGTACCTTCCACACAGGCGGTGTTGCTTCAAATGCCGACATTACACAGGGTCTTCCTCGTATCCAAGAAATCTTTGAAGCCCGCAACCCTAAAGGTGAGGCTGTTATCACAGAGGTTAAGGGACAAGTCACAGACATTGAAGAAGACGCTGCTACCCGCACTAAAAAGGTTTACGTCAAAGGTGCAACAGGAGAAGGTGAGTACACAGTACCATTTACAGCTCGCATGAAAGTTGAAGTGGGTGATGAAGTTCACCGCGGAGCACCGCTGACAGAAGGTTCTATCCAGCCAAAACACTTGCTGGAAGTCCGCGATACCTTATCTGTTGAAATTTATCTTCTTTCTGAAGTCCAAAAAGTGTATCGCAGCCAAGGGGTAGAAATTGGAGATAAGCACGTTGAAGTTATGGTTCGCCAAATGCTTCGCAAAGTACGTGTTATGGATCCGGGAGATACAGATCTTCTTCCGGGCGTTCTGATGGATATTGCTGACTTTACAGATGCCAACAAGGATATTGTTATTGCCGGCGGTATTCCAGCCACAAGCCGTCCGGTCCTCATGGGGATTACGAAAGCTTCCCTTGAAACAAATTCATTCTTGTCTGCTGCTTCTTTCCAAGAAACAACTCGTGTTCTTACAGACGCTGCGATCCGCGGTAAGAAGGATCACTTGCTTGGTCTTAAAGAAAATGTTATTATCGGTAAGATTATTCCGGCTGGTACCGGAATGGCACGCTACCGCAACATTGAGCCGCAGGCTGTTAATGAAGTCGAGCTTATTGAAGACACTGAAATCGATGAAACACCTGTAACAGAATAAAAAGAGTCCTGCTTTGAGCTGCTTTTCGATCGTTAGATTTTATGTCTAACTTTTGGGAGGCAGCTCAGCTTAGCAGGGCTTTTTTATAATAATTCTAATCTTTCTCATAAATGAGCAGAACTTTTTTAAAATTGAGACTTTTCCTATATAATGAGGATATTAAGGAAGTAAAGTTTATGTATCAGGTAGTAAAAATGTACGGCGATATGGAACCTTGGTGGTTCTTGGATGGCTGGAAAGATGACATCGTTCAGGTTTATGAATTTGACCATTATTATGAAGCTCTAAAATATTATAAAAAGGAATGGCTGAACTTACATGGTTCTCATTCAGGCTTTAACAGCCGCAGCAGTATTATGACAGCTTTTTGGGATGAAGAAGACCAGCGCTGGTGTGAGGAGTGCGATGAGTATGTGCAGCAGTACTATTCCTTAGCTCTTTTAACCGATTGGCAGGAAATCCCTGAGGAAATGCACCGCCCGGCCTATGACAGACGAAGCGACAAGCCTAATCACCGAGCCTGCTCTATTAAGAAAAATAAACCGCAAGTGTAAGCTGCGGTTTATTTTTTTGCTTTAAAAACAAAATTAATAAGATTTTATTCAAAATTTTCTTTCTTTACGAATGAATAAAGTAGGAGGGTTTATGGTTCAAGAGTTAGGAAAGAAAATTATTGCAGAAGCCGTTCAAAACAGAGCGCAGGATATTTATATTATTCCTAAAAAAGATTTTTATGAGCTCTATATGAGAATCGGAGATGAAAGAAGATTTATTGATGATTATGAGCACCAGTTTATGGCAAATCTTATCAGCCATTTCAAATTTGTCGCAGGAATGAACGTCGGAGAAAAAAGACGAAGCCAGTTAGGAGCCTGCGATTATTCTTACGATGAAGATAAGTCAATCTCTTTGCGGCTCTCAAGTGTCGGCGATTACCGCAGTTATGAGAGTCTGGTCATTCGTCTCTTGTTTGACGGCCGCCACGATTTAAAATTTTGGTTTAATGGCATGAATCTCATTTTAAAGGAAATTAAAGGGAGGGGACTTTATCTCTTTTCAGGCCCGGTCGGCAGCGGCAAAACAACACTTATGTACCAGTTAGTCAAAGAGAAGTTTAGCCGCAGGCAGGTGATTACTATTGAAGATCCAGTGGAAATTAAACAGGACGATATGCTGCAGCTGCAGTTAAATGAGAGCATTGAGATGACTTACGATAATTTAATTAAACTGTCTCTCAGGCATCGTCCTGACATTCTGATTATTGGGGAGATCAGAGATAAAGAGACTGCAAGGGCCGTTATCAGAGCAAGTCTGACCGGAGCAGTTGTTTTTTCAACTATTCATGCTAAGAGTATTCCCGGAGTCTATGCCAGGCTTTTGGAATTGGGGGTCAGTCGGGAAGAGCTGGAAAATGCTTTACGCGGGATTGCTTACCAACGTTTAATTAAGGGAGGAGGTGTCATTGATTTTGCCCAAGGAGACTACCAAAAGCATTCAGCGCAAAAGTGGAATAAACAAATTGACAGCCTTTTTGCAGAAGGACATATCACTCAGGAAGAAGCAGAGGCAGAAAAGATTAAGGACTGAAAAACAGCGGAAGGTTATCCAATTATTTAATAATCTTTTTGCCAGCGGCTTCAACCTGACTGAAATTGTAGATTTTTTAGAGCGCAGCCGCTTACTGGCAAAAGTTTATACAGACAGTATGCGTCAGGGGCTCCTAAACGGTTTGAATTTAGCAGAAATAATGGGTTCCTTAGGCTTTTCTGACAATGTGGTTACACAGTTAGCACTTTCTGAAATTCATGGGAATACTCAGAAAAGTCTCTTAAAAATCGAGGCCTACTTAAACAATCTCATTATTGTCAGAAAGAAGCTGGTGGAAGTAACCACCTATCCTGTTATTCTCATTATCTTTCTTATTCTTATTATGCTGGGATTAAAAAATTACCTGCTGCCTCAGCTTGAAAATGGGAATTTTGCGACGGAACTTATTTCACATTTCCCGCTTATTTTTCTTTTAGGGTGCGGATTTCTCATGATTTTAACAGGAGTTTTTTATCTTCTTGCAAGGAGAATGACTAGAATTCGTTTAATGACGGTTTACAGTCAGATACCGTTTATAGGCCGTTATTTTCGGCTGTATTTGACGGCTTATTATGCACGGGAATGGGGCAATCTTATAGGACAGGGAGTAGAGATGGCCCAGATTGTTCGACTGATGCAGGAGCAAAAGTCGAGGCTCTTTAGAGAAATTGGCGATGATATGGAAAGGGCACTTATATCTGGTCAGGAATTTCACCAGAAGGTCTTAGATTATCCTTTCTTTTTAAGAGAACTCAGTCTGATGATTGAATATGGAGAAGTAAAGTCAAAACTGGGCAGTGAGCTTGAAATTTATGCTGAGGAGAGCTGGGAGCGTTTCTTTAGTAAGATCAACAAAGCAATGCAGTTCATCCAGCCTCTTGTCTTTGTCCTGGTAGCGTTGGTTATCGTAATGATTTATGCAGCAATGCTGCTGCCGATTTATCAAAATATGGAGGTTCATTTATAATGAAAAAGTTAAAGAAAGTGACCGTAAAAGGTTTTACCCTGATTGAAATGTTAGTCGTTTTGCTGATTATCAGTGTTTTGCTGCTTTTATTTGTGCCTAATTTGGCAAAACAAAAAGACAAGGTAAAAGATACTGGGAATTCAGCCGTTGTCAAAGTCGTTGAAAGCCAGGCTGAACTCTATGAATTGGATCAGACAGGATCGGCGACTCTTTCAAAATTAGTAGCCGGCGGCAACATTACTCAGGAACAGGCGGATTCTTATAAAGCCTATTATGCGAAACATCCTGAAAAGGCACGTCATGTGGCGAATTAAAGCTTTTACACTTTTGGAGAGCCTGATAACTCTGGCTATTACAGCTTTTTTAATCCTAATTCTGTCTGGAGGGATCAGTCAGACTTTTGCCAGTGTGGAAGAGCAGCTCTTTTTTCTGTCGTTTGAACATCTTTATCG
Source organism: Streptococcus sp. ELY_90 (assembly GCF_058314475.1). Taxonomy (NCBI): domain Bacteria; kingdom Bacillati; phylum Bacillota; class Bacilli; order Lactobacillales; family Streptococcaceae; genus Streptococcus; species Streptococcus sp. ELY_90. Next base: position 132,421 of record NZ_JBZFUJ010000005.1, on the reverse strand, counting down.
TGATACACAGAAGCTCAGTTCTCTATCTAAGCAGGAAATGACTTTAACTTTAGACAAGGGAGAGATTTCTAATGGTGTTGAGACGCTTGATGTTCCTGAGAATATAAAATTAGAAAAAACCATGGCGCTGCATTTTGATCAGGCAGGCGGCAACTCATCGCTGGCTAAATTTAGTTTCCGGACTCCAAAAAAGACAGTAACTTATCAATTATATATAGGGAGTGGTCAATATAAAAAGACAGAAAATGAAAGCTTATATTCTCCTTGAAAGTCTAATTGCTTTGGGACTTTTGGTAACAATCACATCTTTGATTCTTCAGCAGATGAATCACGATCAAAAAAGGCTTGCTGACAATTTACAAAGGCAGGAGATGATGAATCTGGCGACAATGGCTGTTCAGACTAACCAAGATAACCTGAGCCTTAATGGTGTCAGTGTGAGAGTTGCTAGAGATGAAACAGCAATTACTGTTTACAATGGTCAAAAGGAGGTTATAAGCCTTGTTAAAGAGTAAATTAAGGGCTTTTACACTTCTGGAGTGTCTGGTCGCCCTGCTTGTTATTGCCGGCAGCATATCCGTTTACAGCGGTCTCACTAAAGTAATCAGCAGCAACGTTCACTATTTATCAAAAAATCAACAGGATAAATGGCTGCTCTTCTGCCAGCAATTTCGCTCAGAACTTGAGGGGACAAGTTTTCAGAAACTAGAAGGTCATAAACTTTATATCAGTAAAGACGGACAGAATTTGGCTTTTGGCAAATCAAAGGCGACAGATTTTAGGAAGACTAATGCTGACGGGCGCGGTTATCAGCCGATGCTGACAGGAGTAAAGACAGCCTATTTTAAACAATCAGGGGAAGTTGTGAAGCTGGATATTACTTTTGATAATGGATTAGAGAGGACTTTCATCTATGCGTTCGATGAGAAAGGTTAAGGCGGGTGTTCTTTTATATGCCCTTCTAATGGCAGCGATATTCAGTCTTTTATTGCAGTTTTACCTTAACCGTGTTCTGGCAATGGAAAGGCAGAGTCAAGAACAATTATCAGCCAGCCAAGCCTACCTTATGGCAGAATTAACTCAGGATTTAGCTGAAGATAACAAGGGGCAGTTTACCTTTAACTACGGTCATTCAAGTTATCAAAAGGAGAATCAGCAGATTTTGATTGACGTGCATTTGAAAAGCGGTCAATCTTATCACTATCATTTTAAGGAAGAGGATAAAAGAACTGCGGAGAAGGCGGCTAAAAGAAATTCTGAAAAAGATAAAGCAAATCTTGAGGAATCAAAAGAAAATAGGAGTTCTCAATCTAAAAACTACTGATTTTGCCAGTTCAATCTATTTTTGATATGATAGGTGCTGGAGGAAATTATGGATTTTGGAAAAATAGAAACAGCCTATAATTTACTGTTGGAGAATTGTCAGCAACTGGAAACAAGGCTTCAGACAAATCTTTATGATGCTCTAATCGAGCAAAATGCTTATTATCTGGGAGCTGATGGAGCCGGTGATATAATCACTCAGAATAATTATAAATTACAGCAGCTGAATCTCAGCAAAGAAGAGTGGCGCAGAGCTTTTCAGTTTCTGTTTATTAAGGCAGCCCAAGAGCATCAGCTGCAGGCAAACCACCAGTTTACCCCGGATAGTATCGGTTTTATCATTCTCTATTTATTGGAAGAATTGACTGACAGTGACCAGTTAGATATTCTTGAAATCGGATCGGGAACAGGAAATCTCGCAGAAACACTGGTTAATAACAGCTCGAAACAGCTCGACTATATGGGGATTGAGGTTGATGATCTTTTGATTGATCTGTCAGCAAGTGTTGCGGATGTTTTAGATTCTCCTGTTCATTTTATTCAAGAAGATGCAGTGCGGCCGCAAATTTTAAAGGAAAGTGATGTTATTATCAGCGATTTACCTGTTGGTTTTTATCCTAATGATGATATTGCGATGCGCTATAAAGTTGCAGCAAAAGAGGGGCATACCTACGCTCATCATCTTTTAATGGAGCAGTCGCTTAAGTACTTAAAGAAAAATGGACTGGCCATTTTTTTGGCACCTGTTGATTTGCTGACCAGCGAACAGAGTCCTTTATTAAAGGCTTGGCTGCAAGAAAAAGCCGCTGTTTTATCGGTCATTTCTTTACCGGAGACAGTCTTCAGTCATAAAAACAATATGAAATCTATTTTTGTTTTAAAGAAGCAGATCAAGCAAGATTTCGAAACTTTTGTTTACCCCTTAACGGATTTACAGGACCCTGACATTTTACGAAGTTTTATGAAAAATTTCAAAAAATGGAAGGAAGATAATGCCATTTAAGTGATAATTTGCTATAATAATCTTATATAATCGTAAACGATTTCATGAAGGGGTATATTATGTCAAAAACAATTTCTATTAATGCAGGGTCTTCAAGCCTGAAATGGCAGCTTTATCAAATGCCTGAAGAACAGGTATTAGCTAAGGGTTTAATTGAGCGTATTGGTAAAGATGATGCGATTTCGACAGTAAAATTTGATGGTCAAAATGTTTCTGAAACTTTGGCAATTAAAGACCATACAGCTGCTGTAAAAATTCTTTTGGATGATTTAATTCACTTAGGAATTATCAAATCTTATGACGAAATTACAGGTGTGGGGCATCGTGTGGTTGCAGGCGGTACTTATTTTAATGAATCTGTTCTGGTAGACAGTGAAGAGGTTATTGAAAAAGTTGAGGAGCTGGCCCTTCTGGCTCCCCTGCATAACAAAGCCAATGCTGCGGGAATACGGGCATTTAAAGAAATTCTGCCAGACATTACCAGTGTTGTGGTTTTTGACACGGCTTTCCACACAACCATGCCGGAGGTTGCTTATCGCTATCCGCTGCCGAATAAATACTTCACAGAAAATAAAGTTCGTAAATACGGTGCGCACGGTACCAGCCATTATTATGTCGCTCATGAAGCAGCTAAAGTTTTAGGGAAGCCTATTGAAGAGCTTAAACTTATTACGGCTCATATGGGGAATGGTGTTTCTCTCACAGCAGTTGATGGCGGCAAATCAGTAGATACCTCCATGGGATTCACTCCGCTGGGCGGTGTTATGATGGGAACACGTACGGGAGATCTTGATCCTGCCATTATTCCTTATCTGATGGATAATACAGATGATTTCAAAACACCGGAAGATATCCGCCGTATTTTCAACCATGAGTCCGGTCTGCTTGGCATTTCAGAATTATCTAATGATATGCGTGAGATTGAGACAGCAACGAAAAATGGCGATAAAGATGCATCCTTGGCTTATGCCATGTTTGTTGACCGTATTGTGAAACATATTGGTGCCTATGCAGCGGTAATGAATGGTGTCGATGCTATTGTCTTTACAGCAGGTATTGGTGAAAATGATGCTCATATTCGTGATGAAATTATCAAGCATTTTTCTTGGATTGGTGCGGATATTGTTGCAGAAAAAAATAACGCTCATCCAGCCTACGGTGTGGTATCATCAGATGATGCCAAGGTTAAAGTACTGGTTATTCCAACCGACGAAGAGCTTGTCATTGCGCGTGATGTTGAGCGTCTGAAAGTTAAATAAGTTATCACATTTTATGATAAGACCGAAAAAGCTGATAGATATTACCTATCAACTTTTTTGTTAGGAAAGCCCAGTTATGCTAAAAATTATCTGCGGCGCTGATTTGAACAGCCAGTTCTTAATGTTACTTGGTAAAAAGTATGGAACTTGGCCTTTTGCTGTAAGACTGTGAAAAGCACAGATTAGTTAAAGGAGAGATATGAAAGGAATTTTAAAAAAAGCAGTGTCCATAGCTGCCATTGTCGGTTTATTTGTTGTGAGCCAGCTGCCTGATGTGCTGATGATGGTTTGGAAAAAAGAAAGCTCCATTCTGAATGGCTGGCAAACCTTAACGATTATTGCTATGCAAATCCTTATAATCGTTGGTTTTTATGTGCTGGCCAGACGAAAAAAACTGATTGACGTCGGTATTAAGCAGTGGCTGAGTTGGAAAACTTTTGGGGTTGTTTCGCTGGGATTTATCGCATTATTCATTGTTAAGCTTATTGGCGGTATTATTTTAACCCTGGAAGGCAAAACCACGACGAACAATCAGGCAACCATTGATCAGCTGTTTGAAAATTCCTCGCTTTTGATTATGTTCCTGTTTATTGTTATTATAGCTCCCTTGACAGAAGAAATCATTTTTAGGGGCCTTATTCCGAAATTATTCTCAAAGCGTTTTGAAGGCCTTGGATTTGCTGTCGGAGCCCTGCTTTTCGGCCTGCTTCACGGTCCCAGTGACATTGGCAGTTTTGTCTTATATGTTGGTATGGGAATTGTTTTAGCCATTGTTTGCTATAAATTTAAGCATCTGGAATACAGTATTTGGATACATGGTCTCAACAATGCTATGGGCTTTGTTGCCATACTTGTGACTAATCTGATGAATAAATAACTTTTAGTTTTTATTTGCTGCGGGAAACAACTTGTCTGCAGATTTTCAAATATCATTTAAAAAATAAATGCTTGCAAAGCCAAATGGTAAGTCTTTACAAGCATTTTTCTTTTACATGTTTTTAGCTTTTTCGATAGTTGTATCAATAGCCGAGATGGCACTGGCAGTGAATCCTGTCTTTTCCAAGTCTAAGAGTCCTGCAATAGTTGTACCGCCCGGACTTGAAACTTTATCAATAAAATCGTTGGGGCTGATACCGCTCAAGAGAAGGTTCTGGCTGGTAGCCAGAACGGTCTGGCTGACAATATCAAGGGCCAAATCCTTGGGAAAACCGTATTTCAAGCCGGCTTTAGCCAGAGCTTCAATAAAGAGTGCAATATAAGCGGGGCTGGAGCCTGCCAGAGCAGTGAAAGCATCAAAGTCTTTTTCAGCAATTTCAAAGGTTGTGCCAAATGAGTCGGTCATTTGCTTGGCTGTTTCAAAGAGCTGGTCAGAAACCTTATCATTGCGGCAAATAGCAGTGCTGCTTTTAAGCAGCTGTGCATTGAGATTAGGCATAATGCGGATGATAGGAAGGTTGGCTTGGGTCAGTTGGGCCAGACGGCTCAAGCTTGTTCCGGCAGCCATTGAAAGAATAGGCTTGTTAACAGTCAGGCCTGCTAGAACATCCGGCAGGACCTGCGGTTTAACTCCCAAAACAACAAGGTCGGCTTTATCAATAATCTCTTGCTGAGAAGCTGCAAAATCAACTTCCAGCGCATCAGCCTTGGCCTTGCTTTTTTCAAGAGTGCTGTCGGCGATAATCACTTTGAATGCTGTTTTTTTCAGTCCGGTAATGATGGCGCTGGCCATTTTGCCAACGCCGATAAATCCAATAATCATAGGGAAGCAGAAGACTTAGGAGATGCAAGATGCTAATGAAGCTGATTTAGCAAACATAGAGCATGAAGCATTTGCCCGTCTCATCCTTTCTAATAGTTTTTTATAAGATTAACAGTTGAGCGGTCGAGTTTTTTTATAATGGCTTGAAGGAAATGCTGCGCCTGCAGGAAATCATCCAAGGAGTAAAGTGTTTGATGCGAGTGAATATAGCGGGCACAAACACCGATGGTTGTTGAAGGAATCCCGCTGTTTTGAAGATGAGCTGCACCGGCATCTGTTCCGCCTTTAGCAGCATAATATTGGTACTTAATGCCAGCTTCTTCAGCTGTTGTCAGCAGGAAGTCCCGCATATTTTTAAGCATCAGGTGTCCCGGATCGTAGAAGCGAATCAGGGTACCTTCTCCGATTTTTCCTTGATCGCCGTAAACATCGCCGGCAGGCGAGCAGTCAACTGCAAAGAAGATTTCCGGGTCAAATTTAGTAGTTGAAACATGGGCACCGCGCAGGCCTACCTCTTCCTGAACGTTGGCGCCGGCAATGAGGGTACTGTTCATCTGCTGATTTTTAAGGTTTTCTAATAATTCTGTAACCATAAGAAGGCCGTAGCGGTTATCCCAAGCTTTAGAAATGACATTTTGCTGATTAGCTGTCAAAATAGCTTCTGTTTGCGGAACGATAATATCGCCCGGGGAGATACCGTAGCGTTCAGCTTCTGCCTTATCAGCAAAGCCTGCATCAAAGACAATGTCTTCAACGTTTGGCAGTGAAGGAGAGCCATTGCTGTGACGCAGAAAATGCGGCGGGACAGATCCGGAAATCAGAGGAATCATTTGATTGTTACGCGTATAAAGGGTAAAACGCTGAGAGCTGATCACCAAAGGATTCCAGCCGCCGATAGCTAAAGCACGCAGAGTTCCGTCTTCTTTGATCTGGCTAACCATAAAACCGACTTCATCCATGTGGGCTGCGACCATAACACGAGGAGCATTTTCAGCAGAACTGTGTTTGATGCCGAAAATACCGCCCAAGCCATCTGTCTGGACTTCGTCTGTCAAAGGTGTGATTTTAGACCGCAGAAAATCACGAATATTGCTTTCATAGCCGGCAATACCGTCTAATTCGGTGACTGTTTTGATCTTATCGAATAAATCCGTCATTTTAACCTCTCATAACTACAAAGGGATAATGTATTAATCTAAGCTGCCAGTTGCATTTCTTAAATCCCTGTTTAATCCTATACTTTATATTTTAGCATGTTTTATGATAAAATAAAGGTTATGAAAAATAAAAAAATCACACTGGTGTCTGCCGGTCTTGCGGGAATAAGCGGTGCTATTCTTGCCGGCCTGATTGCTCAAAGGCGTTTGGCAGATCGCAAACGCGACAGGATTAAAAAGGAGATTCGGCAGTTTTTCAGCCAATTTGGTGAGATTGCTGTCCTTTATATCAACGAATTTGAATCAGATAAGAAAAAGCTCTGCGGCGGTGTGGTCATGAAAGATGATACTGTCTATCAATTTACGCATCAAAACAGCACTATTGACTATAAGGAGGAAAAAAGATGATTGCTCCGCAGTCTTATGAGGAATTAGCAGCCTATCTGGAACAAAAGGAAAGAGTTGTTTTCTTTTTCGCTGCGGACTGGTGCCCGGACTGTCAGTTCATCTATCCGCTTATGCCGGAGATTGAAGCGGAAAATTCCGACTTTACCTTTGTGCGTGTAGATCGTGATGCTTTTATAGAGCTGGCTCAAAGATGGAATGTTTTTGGCATCCCAAGCTTTATCGTGGCAGAAAATGGGACAGAAATCGGCCGTTTTGTTAATAAACAGCGCAAAACAAAAGCTCAAGTCAATGCTTTTTTGGCAGAACTGAAGGTTCATAAATCTTAGGGACCAGCTTTAAAATTCATGTAAAAATTGAAATAATTGAAAGGAATAGAAATGATTTTTACTTATAATAAGCAGTATGTCGGTGACGTTTTAATGGTTATTGTCAAAGACAGCAAGGGCGGCAAACTGTCCTTTGAACGGAAAGGGAACATTGCCCGTATCTTCTTGCAGGAAAGCAATGAAACGGTTGCCTGGAATATTTTTGAAGTGTCTGACCTGATTGCTCTTGAAGGGGTTGGTCAGCTGGCGCTGACAGACGAACAGGTAGGTGTTTTAAATGCGGAATTGGCTAAAGAAGGTTTTCGGGAAAGTCTGGAAAATGATTCCGATCCTAAATTCGTGGTCGGCGAGATTGTTGAAATGGTTCCTCATCCGGACAGTGACCATCTCAATATTTGTCAAGTCAAGATAGCAGCTGATAAAATTGTTCAAATCGTTGCCGGAGCTCCCAACGCAGCTCTTGGTTTAAAAACGATTGTGGCTTTGCCGGGAGCTATGATGCCAAACGGCAGTCTGATTTTTCCGGGAAGTTTAAGAGGTGAAAAGAGTTTTGGCATGATGTGTTCTCCGCGGGAACTTGCTTTGCCAAATGCCCCGCAAAAACGCGGCATTATTGAGCTTGCCGCAAATGCGGCAGTAGGGGAAGCTTTCGATGCTAAGAAACATTGGCAAGGATAATGTAAGACACAAAAAGCAGATGATAACGCGGATATTATTGTTTCAGGAGTTGAGCTGACAAGTGCTTTACTCCTTATTTTTATCTAGAGTGACTGATTGTTCTGACAGACATCAACGAGTTATGGAATTTAAGAAATTAAAACATCACCTGACTGCTGCCGAATATAATAAGAGATTTTATCCTAAAAGCAGATGTGCTGGGTGCCACTGTCAGTGACTGTATATTATTTTTGTACCTACTGTCGTTTTTTCTGACTTTTTTCGAATAAGAAAGCAGGAGGAAAAATGATGTACAATAAAGTTATCTTAATCGGCCGTTTAACAGCAACACCGGAAGCGGTCAAAACATCTAATGACAAGACCGTTGCGCGCATAACTTTGGCCGTCAACCGTCGTTTTAAAGGGCAGGATGGTGAGAAGCAGGCGGATTTTATTCAGGCTGTTTTTTGGGGAAAATCGGCTGAAACCTTGGCCTCATACAGCAGCAAGGGAAGCCTGCTGTCACTTGATGGCGAATTGCGCACTCGAAGGTATGAAAAAGACGGCGTCACTCATTTTGTGACTGAGGTCTTGGGACATTCTTTTCAGCTGCTTGAAAGCCGAGCTCAGCGGGCCATGCGTGAAAACAATGCTGAAAATGACTTGGCCGATTTGGTTCTTGAAGAAGAGGAGCTGCCGTTTTAAAGGTATGAATCTTGCTGGAAAGATGAATCAGTACAGCTGCTGGCAGGCGATAGGGAAAACGCCTTATTTTCGAGGTTTTATCAGAACTACCCTGCTTACTTACAAATGGCCTGATTTGCGATAATATCATGTATTTGCGGCTCTCTTAGGATTTTTATCCTGAGGGAGCTTTTTTGGTCTATCATTTTTACTTCCTTTTGAATCTTTAGGAAAAAAGAGATAAACATAACCACTGATTGAAGGAATAATCATGATTCAGATATTAGCAGGCGGTCTATGAAAGGTAGCTGATCAGAGCGTTTTGGCCGGTGTCAAAAGCAGCTTGTTTTTACGGCATCTGATGGGTTTGCCATGGCTAAGGTAAAGTGTTAAACTAAAGTAATAGACAAGACGGTATAAATGGTTAAAGAATGATTTTTTGCAAAAAAATTTTTGCTTTAATCTGCTGAATAAGATTATTTTTGTGATGATTTTAAAGACAGGGGGAAGATATGAAATACAAGCAGCTCACCAGACTTTTGGCTTGTCTTTTAGTAACAGCAGTGGTTTGTGTCTTATTTTTCCATTATAAAGAAGCACCTGTTTTTCCTCAGCAAACAAAAATCGGTGCTACCTATATGACTATGAATAATGATTTTTATAAGTATCTGAATGCTGAAGTTGAAAAGAGTGTTAATGAGCACCACGATCAGCTCTACACGCGTGATCCGGCTCTCAGTATTAAAAAGCAGGTTGAGCAGGTTCGTTTTTTTATCAGGGAAAAAGTTGATGTCATCATCATTAATCCGGTCGACGGCAACAGCAGCCAGCTGATTGCCAGTCTTAAAAAGGCTAAAAAAGAGGGGATTAAAGTCATAGCGGTGGACAGCCAGTTTAAAGACAGCTCGGCTGTTAATACGACGATTGTCTCAGATAACTATAAAGCTGGGGTCTTATGTGCTGAGCAGCTGATGAAAACGAAAAAGAAGGCGGATATTTTACTTTTAGAGCACAGAGATGCTCTGTCTGCAACAAGCAGAATTCAGGGTTTCCTTGATACTATCAAAACGCACAGTGCTTACCGAATTGTATCACGGCTTGACAGCTTGGGACAGACTGAGATTGCCATGCCTAAGGTTAAAAAGCTGATTCAGGACGGCCTTGACTTTGATACGGTGATGGCACTTAATGACCGAGCAGCTATTGGAGCTTTAGCTGCTATCAAGGGGGAGCAGTTGGATGACATACAGATCTACGGTATTGATGGTTCTCCTGATATGAAGAGTTTGCTTGCTACGGCACCGGAAATGCAAGCGACTGTGGCTCAGTCGCCTTATACCATGGGGCAGGAAGTTATCAAAGCAAGTACCAAACTTTCAAAGAATCAGGCTTATCCCCAAGAGATTATTGTTCCGGTTCAGCTGCTGACAAAAAAGAATATCGGAGAAGCTGATCTGACAGGGTGGCAGTAATGAATAGCTATAAATACTTAAAATACAGTCAATATGCCAAGCAGGCGTTAATTTTTATCAATTTACTTGCGGTTGTTTACTATGCTTTTGTTTATCTCTTTGCCAGTAAATATATCGTTGCTAAAAACTTAAGCCATGTCCTTTTGGATCATTTGGATGTTGTTCCGACAGCACCTGACAGCATCTTTTTTTCGACCATGTTCTTTTTTGCCATGTTTTTGGCAGTCATGTTTTATCGTGAAAGCATCCTTAATAAAAAAGAAGAAATCAATGACTGGCTGATTGCTGCGGAAGTTATGCTGATTATCTTTACCTTTATTTCACTGCAGTTTTCTTACAACGGTCTCTTTCTTTTGGTTTTTGCAGATGTTTTTTACAGCTATGCGAATTTTTACAATGTCAAGGAACAAAAGTATTGGCTGCTCTTTATTTTTCTGGGATTCGGCATGCTGCTGATATCGAATTTTGACCTGTTGTCTCTAGTTATGAAACTTCCTTCGCTGGACGTTTACATCAGCTTTTTCCCCAGTACCAGCCGTTTGGTTGTTCTCTTTATTAAAAATTTTCTTTATTCTTTGAATATCATTATTTTTATCGTGTCACTGGTAACCTATATTATGTATTCCATCGCTGAGAATCACAAGATTGAAGAAGAGCTGCGCATGGCTGCGCGTGCTAATACAGAACTAAATGATTATGTCTCACTGGCTGAAAAAATTGCGGAGGACAAAGAACGTAAACGCATAGCCCGGGAAATTCATGATACACTGGGGCATGCTCTGACAGGGATCTCGGCAGGAATTGATGCGGTTACCGTTTTGGTGGATCTGAATCCCAGTCATGCCAAAAGCCAGCTGAAAAATGTTTCTGATGTTGTCAGAGAGGGGATTCAGGATGTCAGACGGTCCTTGGAAAAGATGAGACCCGGTGCGCTTGAAAAGGGAAGTTTGAAGGAAGCCCTTTTGAAGATGATTGCTGATTATGAGAATTTGTCCAAATTACAGGTCAGTCTCGATTATAATTGGGATAATGTGGATTTAGACATCACGAAAGAAGATATTATTTTCCGCCTTATCCAAGAAACAATCACCAATTCTTTGCGTCACGGGCATGCGCGCCACGTCAGGATTGAAATGCTGAATACCGATTCCTACATCATTAAAATCAAGGACGACGGTGTAGGCTGCAAGGACATCAAGCCAGGGTATGGGCTGACACAAATGCAAGAACGTCTGGCTATTATTGGCGGACGCGCCAGCTTTGAAAGTAAGGATGGTTTTCAAACCACTGTCATTATTCCCAAGAAAAAAGGAGAAGAAAAGTGATTAAAGTACTTATTGCTGACGATCAGGAACTTATTCGAGAATCGCTGAAAATTGTGCTGTCATCTTATAAGGATATTGAAGTTGTCGGTGCCGTTGATGATGGTTTTGAGGTTTTAGAAAGCCTGAAAAAAACGCAGCCTGACATTATCCTGATGGATATCCGCATGCCAAAGATGGACGGGGTACTGTGCACGAAGGAAGTCAAAGAAAATTATCCTCATGTAAAAATCATTATTCTGACAACTTTTGACGATGATGATTTCATTTTTAAAGCCCTCCAGTACGGCGCTTCAGGCTATATTTTAAAGGGAATTTCGATGGAAGATCTGCATCAGGCCATTGTGACAGTCAATAAGGGCAATGCTATGATTAATCCGGATGTCGCAACGAAAGTTGTCAAACTGTTTTCCCAGATGGCTCAGTCAAACTCGGCTATTCAGGTGCAGGAAAGCAGCGTTGACAATATCTCCAAGGCGGAGTGGAAAATTATCCAGCAAATTGGTTTTGGTCTCTCCAATAAAGAAATTGCGGCCAAGCTGTTTCTATCGGAAGGAACCATTCGCAATTATCTGTCGACCATTCTGTCTAAGCTAAATCTGCGTGATCGGACGCAGTTAGCCATTTGGGCAGTGCAGACAGGTGTTACGACCAGATATTTCGGAGATGATAATGATTAAACAATGGATTCGGCGTTACAGATTTTTTGTGATTGGCGGTTTAGTGCTTTTAACAGCAGTGCTGAGCTTTTTTGCCGTTCAATCAAGGCAAAAGAAAATTTTGCGCTTAGGAGTCTATGCCGGCAGCAGCTGGGATGTTCCCAGCGGTAAAGAATACCAGTTTTTAGATAAAGCGATCAGCCGTTTTGAAAAGAAGCATCCAGGTGTCGAAGTTCGCTATGAAAGCGGAATTTTAAAAGAAGATTATTCTTCCTGGCTGTCCGGAAAGATTGTTGAGGGAAAGCAGCCGGATGTTTTCATGGTTCCTGAGAACGACTTTAATCTTTTGGCCTCTACAGGAGCTTTGGCAAATTTAGACAGCCGCATTAAAAAAGAACTGAAAACCTCTCAGTTTTATCCTTCGGCCTATAATGCCGGCCACTTTGGCAAAAATCAGTTTGCACTTCCTTTTGAAAGCAATCCGGTTATGATGTGCATCAATATTGATTTATTAAAAAAAGAGGGGATAAAGCTGCCTGCTTCAAATTGGACAGTAGCAGATTTTTACAATATTTGTAAAAAAGTCACCAAGGATACTGACGGCGACGGCGTGATTGACCAGTACGGCAGTTTTGGCTACGGCTGGGAGGAGGCTTTGGCGGCTTATAATATCAAACTGTTTAACAGTACAGGAACAGAAGCGTATTTCAACACGAAAAAAGTTCGCTCAGCCCTGTCCCTAGTTACCAAGTTAAAGAATCTAAATGGCAATTACCGTGTAACACTGAAAGATTTCGACGAAGGCAGGGTAGCCTTTTTCCCCATGACCTTGGCTCAGTATCGGACTTACAAGCCTTATCCTTATCATGTATCAAAATATTCGTCCTTTTCTTGGAGCTGCGTTGAAATGCCTTCTCGGCAATCTTCTACGGCAAGGACCCAATCCGGTACGTCTTTGTATGCCATGTCTGCTAAAACGTCCCATTCTAAACTGGCCTGGGAATTTCTGAAGCTTTTATGTGCCGATAAGAAAACTCAGCAGGAGCTGTTTGAAGACTCACAAGGAGCCTCTGTTTTAAAATCGGTAATGAACAGTCAGGAAAGCAAAAATCTTCTGCAAAATGACAGCTTTGGTGCCAAGGCTCTGACAGTAAGCACACTTGACAGTATGCTGAAAAAAGCGACAACAACCCCCAGGTTTAAGTCCTACAATACCATTTATGAAAAAGCGGGCTATCTTATCACCAAGTCTTTGGAGGAAGATACCGTTGAAAGCGATTTATCAGATATCCAAAAAGATATTGAAGATGAATTGAAGTGAAAAACCGTTTGCAGGATAGCAGCCAGCCTAACGAACAGCCGACAGCAAATTTTGCGAGGATCAGCTGTTCGTTTTTTGCTGCTGTTATAATTCTTTTACGCTAAATTAATTGTATTTTGGCACTCGGGCAGTTCTTGTTATTTTTAAAGATGGGCAAAATTTGACAAATGTCATTTCCCAGATGACATTTGTCAGGTGGTTAAAGATGACAAATGACACTGCAAAAGCGTTTTCAAAAATTATAAAATAAGAATGAAATTAAAAGAAGGTAGGGGGTAGTCATGAAATACCTAATACTTGTGAGTCACGGCGGCTTTGCGCAGGGCTTGAAAACCTCTTTAGCCATGTTTGCTGAGGATAAGGTTGACCAAGTGATAGCTGTCGGTTTGGAAAACGGCAAATCTGTAGATGATTTTGCTCAGTCTTTCAAAGAGGCTCTTGCAGAGCTCAAGGAAGAAGATTCAGTAGTCGTTTTGGCTGATATTGTCGGCGGCAGTCCTTTGACGACAGCCTGCAATGTTTTGGCGGAATTAGGCAAACTGGATGATGCTGTTATTTTAGGCGGAATGAACCTGCCAATGGCAGTCAATGCAGTGGTTATGAAAGATGTTCTTGAGGGTCAGGATTTTGTAACAACTGTTCTGGGTGAAGCAACGAGTGCTTTGCAGGAATTCAAAGTCACTGCTGATGACGAAGACGATGATGACGATGATATCTAGAAAAGGAGAAGAAAATGACTGTATCGTTTGTAAGAATTGATGACCGTATGATTCACGGACAAACTGTAACACGCTGGGCAAAAGAATACCCTTGTGACGGACTTATTGCTGTTAATGATGCTGCAGCTAAAAATAAGGTGCTGATCCAAGCCTATAAGGGTGCTTCAGACAAGAAAACCTTTGTTTGGACCAAGGAAGCCTTTGCTCAAAAATCGCAAAAAGTAGCAGAGTCAGACAGCCGCTACTTCCTGATTACTAAAAACCCTATCGACATGAAAGAAATTCTGGTTGATCAAGGCTTTGTTCCGGGAGATATTAAAGAAATTATCGTCGGCCCTGCCAACGACCGTCCGGGAGCTGTTAAACTCGGTAACAACCAGTCAATTACTCAGGAAGAAGCAGATGCTATTGAAGCTATCGAAAAAGCCGGATACAAGGTGAAATTCCAGCTTTTGCCGGATGTTTCAATCGGTTATTGGTCAGATTTCAAATCTAAATTTGGTTATTAAGGCAGAAAGTTTATCAGGTGCTAAAGCACCTAATAAACTACGGCAGCCGCTGTAGCGGTCTGCCTATCGGCCTTACTGACTTCGTGTCGTAAACTATGGCAGTCAATTCACTATGGTGATTGGCGTTTGTTATCAAGTGAGAAACACTTAGATAACAAACCTCTGCCGTATCTTGATAATCGAACACGGGCTAAAAGCGTCGAGAAAAAGATAGCCTGCCTAATGCGCAAGCGCATGGCGTTAGGCTCCTATTTTCTTCTCGCTTTCTTCACGCCCTTTGTATCTTAAATAAAGGAGAAATATTATGACAATTTCTTGGTTACAAGCAGCCATTCTTGGTCTGTTTGCCTGTTTGTCTTCAATGCCCGGTCTGGGCGGTACAACCATTGGTAACTACACTTTGGGCCGTCCCTTAGTCGGCGGTTTGGTCTGCGGCCTGGTTCTTGGAGATGTTAAGACAGGTATCGTTTGCGGGGTTGCCATGCAGCTGGTTTACATTGCTTTGGTAACACCTGGTGGTACGGTATCAGCCGATGTCCGTGCCGTATCTTATATTGGTATTCCTTTGGCAATGGTTGCCATTCACTCACAAGGGCTCTCAGCTGATTCAGCTGATGCAGCTAACCTTGCAAAATCAATGGGTACTCTGGTAGGAACTATCGGTACCGTGCTTTTCTACGGTACCGCTACTATGAACCTGGTTTGGCAGCATATCGGCTGGAGAGCTGTTGAAAAGAGAGATTATAAAAAACTGTACGCAGTAGACTGGGGATTCCCTTGGATTTCTCATATCGTTTTCTCATTTATTCCAACTTTGATTATGTGTAAACTGGGAGCAGACGCTGTTACAGCTTTGAAAGAAGCTCTTCCAATGGATGGTATTCCAATGAAGACCCTCTTTACCGTTGGTTCTCTTCTTCCATGTGTAGGGATTGCCATCCTCTTGAAACAAATTGTTGAAAAAGCTGTTGACTTTGTCCCATTCTTTGTTGGATTTACCTTAGCAGCTTCACTGGGATTAAACCTGGTATCATGTGCAGTCATTTCCCTGATTTTTGCGGTATTGTTCTATGAATTGGAAATGGCTAAAAACGCTAAAGCTACAGCTGTGGCTGGTGCAGATGGCTTAGACTTTGATGACGATGAGGAGGATATTTAAGATGGCTCAAAAGAAAATTTCAAAGAAAACCCTAACTAAGTCCTTCCATCATTGGTACTATGGTAACCTGACCTGCTTCTCACAAGAACATATGCAGACCTTCGGTTACTTGACTTCTATGCTGCCAATCGTAGAAGAACTTTATGACAATGAAGACGACAAGGCTCGCTCCATGCAAACCTATACAGCCTTCTTTAACACTGAACCGCAATTGGGTTCCCTGATTGTCGGTGTTACTGCAGGTCTCGAAGAAGCGCGTGCCAACGGTGCTGATGGTGTTGATGATGAAACGATCAACGGTCTGCGTGCCGGTCTGATGGGACCGGTTGCCGGTATCGGAGATTCCCTGGTTGTTGGTACTTTGATTCCGATTATTTTGGGGATTGCTCTTGGGTTGTCAACGGGTGGTTCACCGGTCGGTGCAATCTTTTATATCGTTGTCTGGAACCTTTTGGCTTACTTCGGTATGCGTTTTGCCTACTTCAAAGGTTATGAACTGGGTGACAAGGCGGTTGAAGTGCTGGTTGGCCCTCAAGGGCAAGCTATCCGTAAAGCCGTAGCTATAGTCGGCGGTATGGTCGTCGGTGCGGTAGCAGCAACTTGGGTACCGATTAAGACTGCCTTTGAATTGAAAAATTCTTCCGGCAAAGCTTTCTTGGTGCTCCAAGATCAGCTGGACGGCGTTTATCCGGGATTGCTGACAGCTTTAGTCACTGTATTTTGCTGGTGGCTGATGGCCAAGAAGAATATGTCACCAATCAAAGTAATGCTGCTGTTAGTTGTCCTTGCTCTTGTTGGTGTCTTGACAGGATTCTTCGATCCAGGATTGAAATACTAAGTTAAAAAGGAGAGATTATGCTGACAAAAGAAGAATTTATCAAAGGCTATGAAAAAGAAATAGCTTACCAAAAGCACATGATTGAAAATCTGGGACGTTGGTTTACGCTTATGTTTATCATTGCCAGTATCGGAGTCGTTTTGATTTATTCCTTCTCAGCTAATCTGATTGGACTTATTATCGGCATTGTTCTGACAGTTCTGGGTGTCTTAGCCATGCTGGTTTTCGGCTACGGTATTTATAAGGGTCGGATCAATGTTCAGAAGGTTGTTGATGATTTTGAGGAAAAGCTGAAACTTTCCGAGTCCAAATAAGCTAAAAAAACTTTACCGAAAGGTAGAGTTTTTTTCTTGACTATTTCTGACCAAGTGATAAAATAATAATTGTAATTAGCACTCGATGAAATAGAGTGCTAAAAAATTCTATGGAGGTATGTTATGTTAAAACCCTTAGGAGACCGAGTGGTCGTACAAGTAATGAAAGAAGAAGAAAAAACAGTCGGCGGTTTTGTTCTTGCCGGAGCTGGTCAGGATAAAACGCAAAAAGCAACGGTAGTGGCTGTTGGCGAAGGTATTCGGACATTGAGCGGTGACTTAGTTGCTCCAAGCATAGCTCAGGGTGATACTGTCCTGCTTGAAAATCATGTTGGAACGCCCGTTAAAGATGGTGACAAAGACTATCTGATTATTCGTGAAGCAGATGTTTTAGCTGTCGTTCAGGACTAATCAGAAAGACTGTAACATATACTTAGATGCTTGATGATGGTGTTTTTAACGTTTTGACAGTAAAAGCGTCTTATGAGAATAAGTGATTATTAGATTTTAGATTATTTAGATAAAGAGGATTAGATTATGGCAAAAGATATTAAATTTTCAGCAGATGCCCGTTCTGCAATGGTACGCGGTGTGGATACTTTGGCAGATACCGTTAAGGTAACGCTTGGCCCTAAAGGGCGCAATGTGGTTCTTGAAAAGTCATTTGGCTCTCCTTTGATTACCAACGATGGGGTAACCATTGCTAAAGAAATCGAATTAGAAGATCATTTTGAAAATATGGGAGCTAAGCTGGTCTCAGAAGTTGCTTCAAAAACCAATGATATTGCCGGTGACGGTACGACAACGGCAACTGTTTTGACACAAGCGATTGTTCGTGAAGGTCTCAAAAACGTAACAGCCGGTGCCAATCCAATCGGTATCCGCCGGGGAATCGAAACTGCGGTTGCAACAGCAGTTGAAGGTTTACAAGCAATTGCTCAGCCTGTTTCTGGCAAGGAAGCGATTGCTCAGGTTGCAGCTGTTTCTTCACGTTCTGAAAAAGTCGGAGAATACATCTCTGAAGCTATGGAAAAAGTTGGCAACGACGGTGTTATCACTATTGAAGAATCACGCGGTATGGAAACAGAACTTGAAGTTGTTGAAGGTATGCAGTTTGACCGCGGTTATCTGTCTCAATACATGGTAACTGACAATGAAAAGATGGTTGCCGATCTTGAAAATCCTTATATTTTAATTACTGATAAGAAAATCTCAAACATTCAAGATATTCTTCCTCTCCTTGAAGAAGTGCTTAAAACCAACCGTCCGCTTTTGATTATTGCTGACGATGTGGATGGTGAAGCTCTTCCAACCTTGGTTCTGAATAAGATTCGCGGTACATTTAATGTTGTGGCTGTCAAAGCTCCGGGATTCGGTGACCGCCGTAAGGCTATGCTGGAAGATATTGCTATTCTGACAGGCGGTACGGTCATCACTGAAGATCTCGGCCTCGAACTTAAAAATGCGACAATGGATGCTCTCGGTCAAGCAGCCCGCATAACAGTTGATAAGGATTCAACAGTTATCGTTGAAGGTTCAGGCAGCAAAGAAGCGATTGAAAACCGTGTTGCGCTGATTAAATCGCAAATTGAAACAACAACGTCAGATTTTGACCGTGAAAAACTGCAAGAACGTTTAGCTAAATTATCAGGCGGTGTTGCTGTCATTAAAGTCGGTGCAGCTACTGAAACAGAATTAAAAGAGATGAAACTTCGTATTGAAGACGCTCTGAATGCAACACGCGCTGCTGTTGAAGAAGGCATTGTGTCCGGAGGCGGTACAGCCCTAATCAATGTGATTGAAAAAGTTGCTGCTCTTGATTTGGAAGACGATGCTGCAACAGGCCGCAACATTGTCCTGCGCGCCTTGGAAGAACCGGTACGTCAAATCGCTAAAAATGCCGGCTACGAAGGTTCAGTTGTTATTGACAAATTGAAGAACAGCCCTGTAGGAACAGGCTTTAATGCCGCTAACGGCGAGTGGGTTGATATGATCAAAGAAGGTATCATTGATCCGGTTAAAGTGACGCGTTCAGCTCTGCAAAATGCCGCTTCAGTGGCAAGTCTCATTTTGACCACAGAAGCAGTTGTTGCTGATCATCCGGCACCGGAAGCTCCTGCTTCTGCTCCAGCCATGGATCCGGGCATGATGGGCGGTATGATGTAATTTAAAATGAAATAAAAAATTGAGCTGCAGAATCTTATTGATTTTGCGGCTTTGTTTGTTTTATTGATATTGATCGAGAGAGGATTTGACTGCCTTGTAAGATCGTTAATTTATGAGATTAAAACAGCCCAAGCTCTTTTACTGCGAAAGGGGGAAGCCGGAGCAAATACCTGTCCGGCCGTTTGTAAGTGAGCCTTCCATAAGAGACAGTTAAGATATTTGCTTTAAAAAACAGTTGATTTTGATTGTTTTGTTATCATTTTGTTATAATTTAAAAAAAGAAAAAAAGTATAATGCGAGAACAGATGAAAAGAACAGCGCTGTCTTGATATCTGTTTGCAGACTCAATAGGTTTATCTGCTTTTCTTTCCAGTGCTGAAAAAAGAAGCTCAGATGGTAAAAATCAATTGGTCAGTCAGTATTTGTGAGGAGTAAAAGATGGAAAAATTGAAGAAAGAATGGCAGCAATTCTTGCAAAAGGCAACGAATCTGCTGGGGCCGCTTTTTGAAAAAATCCAGAAGGCAGTCAAAAGGCTGCTCCAAAAAAAGCCCATACGTACCACTCTCGTGATTATTGGGGTTCTTTTAGTCATCTTCGGTTTATGGGGAAGTCTTCATTATTCTAAAACAGCTACGCTGGATCGTTATATTAAGGCTCGGAGCGCTTCGGGTAAGACTTTTGAAAATATCAAGGAATACATGGTCTGGGATGACACCAATGAGCTGATTACTAATGATGAAGCACAGTATACCAAATTTTTGCCTTTAAAAACGAAAGCTTCCCAACGCAGCTTGCGCAGAAAATTATTGACGGCTGACAGTTCTGATACGGTCTATCTCAAACGTATCGGGCGCCGTTTCTTCTTTTTTCCAGACTATCGGCTGGCAATGAAGCCGCTAAAATTAAAGCTGAAAACAAATGTGTCAGACTTGGATGTCCTTTTGAATGATAAAAAAGTTGCAACCAGCAATTCTGATCAGTACCATCTGACGCTTAGCCATTTACCGGTTGGGGATTACCGCTTTACCCTTAATGGTCTGCATAATGGCAAAGAAGTTGAATTCAGCAAAGACTATGATGGCAAGCATAAGACAGTTGATATGACTTTGGCCTTTAAGAATTTCACGGTCAAAAGCAATCTGGCAAACGGTGACCTCTATTTCGGCAAAAAGAAGGTCTCCTCACTTTCCAATGGAGAATATGCAGTCAGTGACTATCCTGTCATGGAAACCAGACCTGTCTATGTTAAAAAGACCTTTTCAGACGGGGAAATAAAATCCAAGAAGCGGTCGCTCCTTGATATTGCTGACGGTAGCACCGTTCAGCTGGATGTTGCGGATCAGCTGGATGATGCGACTGCTCAGAATTTGCTCAAGTCTGCTTTTGAGAAATTTTCGGCCTACGCTACCAGCGGTCAGGATCCTGTGGATTTAAATACTGTTTTTGAAAAAGGTGCAGAAAATCATTTTTACAGTGCATTAAAAGACAGCATTAAGCAAAAAATGCTGACAGACAGCCGAAAACCATCCAGTTTTGCCATTACTTCTGCGACGCTGAGCGACCTGCACCAAACAGGTGTCAAAACTTATAATCTGTCTTATGCAGCTACCTATGACTATTACTATGATGAAGCAACGGATCCAGAAAAGAAAACCTCAGGTCACCTGCTTCAAAGCTTTACTGGTCAGATCAAGGTTAAAAGAACAGCAAAAGGCTATAGCGTCATTAAATCAATCAGCGGCCCGACAATGGTCGGTGAAGACAATCAGGTGAAAAGTCCGACACCGCTGCCGGAGGAACTGATTGGAACTTGGGAGACTAAGGAAGATGACAAGACAGTAACCATGACCTTCTCGGAAGACGGAACTGTGACGAAAAAGACTGACTATAAGGATGATAAGAAAGAAGATACAACCAAAACGGCCAAGGTTGAAAAAACTGATGAAACTTCAGACGGTACTTATCGCTATTACTACCAATCCGGCGATAAAGCGGCCTTTACGGTTTTAGATGACATCGGTGCCGATGATCACTATACCTATGGTGTCAAAATCAACGGCACAAGTATTACAACGGTTTATTGGGAAAGTGATGACACCAGCGGTGCTCCTAAAACAGGCATCAGCTTAACCAAAAAATAGAAACTGGACGCTTTTGAATTTAGCTGTATTTGAAAAGCCCGGCCGGTTTGATTTCTATGCCAAGTCAAAGCAGAAAAGAGCTTCCAAAATAATTATTTTGGAAGCTCTTTTTCAAAACTGTCTGATTGTGCTTGCACGGTTATTTTCTGTAAGGTCAGAGGATGTGTAAAACTTAATTGGTGAGCGTGCAGCATGAGCCTGTTTGCCGTTTGATGACTGTACAAAGGATCTCCTATGAGCGGATAGCCATGATAGGCCAGATGGACGCGAATTTGGTGGGTACGGCCTGTTTGAAGCCGGCATTTGATCAGGCTGGTATGATTAGCACAGTGTCTTACAAGCGAAACTTGAGTGATGGCTTCTTGACCGTGTTTGCGGTCAACTACCCGCTTACGGCGGTCATGGCGGTCTCGCCCGATTCGTTCTTTAAAAACAAGGCTTTTTTCGGGGAATTGACCGGCTGTCAGAGCTAAGTATTCACGCTGAATGTGCTTGTTTTCCAACAAACGGTTGACGATAGGCAGAATAAACGGATTCTTAGCAAACAGGACAGCTCCGCTGGTCTCCATATCAAGCCTGTGGACCACATAGCAGGTCTGCTTTGTATAGGCAGATACATGGTTTAACAAAGCTATTTCTTTAGGTTCATTGCCGTGTACTTTCATCCCTTCAGGCTTATTGACGATAATCAGGTGCTCATCTTCGTAAAGACAGTCTATTAAATCCTTGTTTCCCATGGGAATCGTTTTAGTCGGATAGTCGCTGTCATCAAAGATTAACTCAATCAGGTCTCCTGTGTTGACAGGGCTTTGCCAATTGATCATTTCGCCATTGATGAAAACATGCTTCTTGGTTCTTAGAAAATGTCTGATTTTCCTTGGAATCAGCAAACGTTCTTCTAAAAGTTCTTTCACAGTCCCCTTGGGATAGGGATTGGTAATTTTTACGGTAAAAGTCATAATTTTATTATATCATTTTCGCCAAAATTGATATAATAGGTGCATGAGTATATTAGAATTGTTAAAAAAGAAATTTTTTCCTAAACAATATCAGGCTGAACAAGAACGCCGCAAAGAGGAGGAAGCTGCAGCTCTAAAGGAAGAGCAGGAAGACGCTGACAGCGGCTATCACCGCAGCTACGGCCAAAAAGCAGACACAGGGAAAGTCAATGCCTTTTTAGCTAAGATCGGTCTGGCTAAAAACGGCTTGGTGCGCAGATACTGGCGGCGCTATCACGTCGGAAAAATTTTGCTGATTGCGCTGGGAACCTTTGTTCTTTTGACGGGTTCTTACCTCTTTTACTTGGCCAAAACGACCAATGTCTCTAATTTGCAGCAGGCCTTAAAAGCAACGACGGTCATCTATGACAAAAATGAAAAGCAGGCCGGCTCGCTTTATGGCCAAAAAGGAACGTATGTTGAACTGGATGCTATTTCTGACGATTTAGAAAATGCGGTGATTGCAACCGAGGACAGAAGTTTTTATGAGAACAGCGGTATTAATTACAAGCGAATGTTTTTGGCTGTGCTCACTTTAGGGTATTCCGGAGGCGGATCCACCATTACTCAGCAGCTGGCTAAAAATGCCTTTTTGACTCAGGAACAAACGGTCAAAAGAAAAGCACGGGAATTTTTCCTGGCTTTGGAGCTGACTAAAAAATACAGTAAAAAAGAAATCCTGACCATGTATCTCAACAATGCTTATTTCGGCAACGGCGTCTGGGGGGTTGAAGATGCCAGCCAGAAGTATTTTGGGACAACAGCTGCTCAGCTGACGCTGGATGAGGCGGCAACTCTGGCAGGAATGCTTAAGGGACCCGGCATCTATAACCCGCTTTATTCGGTTGAAAATGCGACCAACCGGCGCGACACCGTTTTACAAAATATGGTAGCTGCCGGAAAAATTTCTCAAAATCAGGCTAGCGAAGCGCAAAGTGTCGGTATGGGCAATCGCTTGAGCGATACCTATGTAGCTAAAACAGATGACTATGAGTACCCGTCTTACTTTGATGCTGTTATCAGTGAAGCCAGCTCTGTTTACGGCATCAGTGAAAAAGATATTGTCAATAACGGCTACAAAATTTATACGGAACTGGATCAGAATTACCAGACCGGTATGCAGCAGACTTTTGATGAGGACAGTCTCTTTCCTGTTTCGCCCTATGATAACAGCAGCGCACAGGCTGCCAGTGTGGCCCTTGATCCGAAAACCGGCGGCGTCAGAGGTTTGGTCGGCCGGGTTAACAGTGCCAAGGATGTGACCTTTAGAAGCTATAACTATGCCACCCAGTCCAGCAGAAGTCCGGGTTCAACGATTAAGCCTTTGACGGTTTATGCTCCGGCTATTGCGTCAGGCTGGTCCATGGATAAGCTCCTGCCGAACAGAGCCAGAGATTTTGACGGCTATAAGCCGAATAACTACGGCAATATTGAAACAGAGGATGTTCCCATGTATCAGGCTCTGGCTAATTCTTATAATATCCCTGCGGTCTATACGCTTGATAAATTAGGCATTAATAAAGCCTTCTCTTACGGTAAGAAGTTTGGTTTAAATATGGATGATGCCAAAAGAGAATTAGGCGTTGCCTTGGGCGGCAGTGTTACGACCAATCCGCTTGAGATGGCTCAGGCGTATTCAGCTTTTGCCAATGGCGGCGTTATGCCGACAGCCCATCTGATTACTCGCATTGAAACGGCCAGCGGGGAAATTCTGAAGAAATTTACACCGAACGACAAGCGTGTTATCAGTAAATCTGTCGCCGATAAGATGACCAGTATGATGCTTGGAACCTTTTCAAACGGTACCGGGGTTAATGCCAATGTTTATGGCTATACCTTAGCCGGTAAAACAGGGACAACTGAAACTAATTTTGATGCCAACCTTGCCAGTGATCAATGGGTCATCGGCTATACACCTGATGTTGTTATCAGCCAGTGGCTGGGCTTCAACGAGACTGACGAAAAGCACTACCTGAGTGATTCCAGTTCAGGAACGGCATCGAATATCTTTAGCACGCAGGCAAGTTATATTTTGCCTTATACGAAAGGAACGGAATTTAAGGTTAAAAACGCCTATTTCCAAGACGGTATTCAGTCAACTTACGATCCAGATGATGCTTCTGACCAAACAAATACAGATTCACAGGACATTATTGACAGTATCCGGGAGAAGGCTCAGAATGCTACAGATTCAATCAAGAAGCAAGTGGATGATGCCAATCTGACAGATAAGGCTAAAAACCTTTGGGATAAGGTAGTCGATTATTTTGAGTAAACTTGCAAGAATAGTAGAACCATGTTAAAATAAAAAGGCTATGGAGGCATTATGGCACAGAAAAAAGCAAGTCTGGCCTGTGTGGAATGCGGTTCGCGCAACTACTCGATCGGAGTGAGCAGCAACCCCAAACCCAATCGGCTGGAAGTTAATAAATTTTGTAAATATTGTAAGAAATACACACTGCACAAAGAAACACGTTAGGAGAAACAGCGATGAAATTTATCGGAGGCGTCTTTTCGGTTCTAAAACATACTACTTGGCCGACACGCAAGCAGTCTTGGCATGATTTTATTTCAATCCTTGAGTACTCGGCATTTTTTGCCTTGGTTATCTTTTTGTTTGATAAGCTGCTGAACCTTGGTTTGACAGATTTATTGAATCGTTTTTAATCAGAGGAAATGAAACTATTTTAAGCAGAAGATAGGGTGACTTCTTCCGACTATTGGAAGATCTGACTGTTTACTTTGCGGAAAAAGCGCAGTCAAGCGGCTGCGCTTTTGTTTTTATTGCCGGGAATACAAAAAAGCCTGTCGTTTTTGGGACCTTTATGGTATAATACAGTAAAAGTTCCAAAAGCCGCACGGGCTTTTTTATAATGGAGGAAATTATTATGTTAGATTCATTTGATAAGGGCTGGTTTGTTCTGCAGACCTATTCAGGCTATGAAAATAAGGTTAAAGAAAATCTCCTGCAGCGGGCGCAGACCTACAACATGCTGGATAACATCCTGCGCGTGGAAATTCCCACACAGACGGTCAATGTTGAAAAAAACGGGAAAACCAAAGAAATCGAAGAAAACCGTTTTCCGGGCTATGTTCTGGTTGAAATGGTCATGACAGATGAGGCTTGGTTTGTGGTGCGTAATACACCAAATGTCACTGGTTTTGTGGGGTCGCACGGGAACCGTTCCAAACCGACGCCGCTGCTTGAAGAAGAAATTCGTTCAATCTTGCTGTCTATGGGACAAACCGTTGATGTCATTGATACCAATATCAAAGAAGGCGACGTGGTTCAAATTATTGACGGTGCCTTTATGGGGCAGGAAGGCCGTGTTGTTGAAATTGAAAACAACAAAGTTAAAATCATGATTAACATGTTTGGTTCAGAAACACAGGCCGAACTGGAATTGTATCAGATTGCAGAACTGTAAGCAAGATGAAGCTGGAACGTTTGTTTCAGCTTCTTTTCATATTAAGGCCAGCAGGCGCTCCAGAAAAAAATTAGGCCATTGGTCCTGTTTTTGGTTTCATTCTTTCAGCAAAGAAAAATCGTTTAGCCCGGTATTTTTGCTGACAGATGAGGTTCCATCAAGCCCCGGCACAACATTTTCTTGCCATCTTTTGTTATAATAAAGACATTGATTCGTGAAAGAAGGGATTAGATGTCTGTTGGTTTGGTTTTGGAAGGCGGCGGCATGCGCGGTCTGTATACGGCTGGGGTGCTGGATGCCTTTTTAGATGCAAAAATTAGGGTTGACGGTATTGTTTCAGTGTCCGCCGGTGCTCTTTTTGGGGTTAATTATGTATCAGGACAGCGCGGCCGTGCCTTGCGTTACAACAAAAAATACATCTCTTATCCTAATTATATGGGCCTGCGCTCCTGGCTGACAACCGGCAATGTGGTTAATAAGGACTTCACCTATTATAAGATTCCCATGGAGCTGGATGTTTTTGACGAAAAAACTTTTGAGCAGGCCGATATTCCTTTTTATGCAGTAGCGACAAATATCGAAACCGGTAAGCCCGACTATATTAAGATTGATAATGTTTTTGAACAAATGGAAGCTCTGAGAGCCAGCTCTGCCTTGCCGGTAGCATCGAAAATTGTCGAATGGAATGGCAAAAAGTATTTGGACGGCGGGCTGTCTGATTCTATTCCGGTTGATTTTGCCAGAAGTCTGGGTTTTGATAAGCTGATTGTAGTTTTAACGCGCCCGATTGACTACCGCAAAAAACCATCCAGCGGCCGAGTGTACAAGCTCCTCTATCGCAAATACCCTGATTTTGTCAAGGCAGCTTCTAAGCGTCCTGAGCACTATAATGCGACAGTCGAGCATATCATTGATCTGGAAAAAGCCGGGGAACTCTTTGCTTTTCGTCCCAGCCGTACGGTTGAAATCGGCCGTCTGGAGAAAAATCCGGATAAATTTGATGAGATATACCAGTTAGGACTGGCGGACACTCAAGCTGCTATGGAACAGCTGCAGAGCTACTTAGCGAAATAAAGAAGGCTGTAAATCTTACCAGTTGCTTGATTGTATGTGCTCACAGTTACTGACGGCTCACATCTGATGCAATGGTGCTCGAATGAACAGGGCAAAAGCAGGAAAAACAAAAAATTGATTTAAAAAATTAAAGTGATAAAATTTAAGACATAAAGTGTATATGGTCAATTTGAAAGGAGTTTTTTATGACAAAAGAAGCAGTTTTATATTTGCAAAATCTTGTAACAGCGATGAATACGCAGGCAACCCACCATCAGATGCAAGCCAGAATTTTTGGAGCGCTCGGTTTTAGCAAACTGGAAACAAAATATGACGGCCACGCCAAAGAAGAACGCGATTTTATGAATCAATTCATCAACCGTATCTTGGACTTGGGCGGAGAGTTGAAGATGGAAGCAGGAGAGTCAGAACCGCTTTTTCAAAATCCTATTGATTATTTGAAACATGACCTTGACGTTTCAAAAGAGGGGCTTGCTTCCTTAAAAGCGAATGGTCTTTTTGAGGATTTTAAGACAGACTATGCCACTTATGATCTTTTGAAAGATTATTACAAAGATGAAGAAGAAGACATGCTTTGGACAGAGGCCCAGCTTGATTTGATTGAGCTGATCGGGGCTCAAAACTGGCTGGCACAGCAACTATAAAAAGTGTAATAGTGAAGAAATCGCTTGATAGTACCCACAGTGGATTTATTCGCTGCAGATATTACAGAGCGGCTCGCAGCTGCTTGCTGAAGCCGCGCAGTCTTACCTATTAGCAACCGAAAAGGCGGAGAAGGAGCTCTTTTTCGCCTTTTTTCTTTAGTCATTTCGTGCTATAATAATGAAGACTATATTTTTTGGAGAATATTATGGTTTACTATAATCACAAAGCAATTGAAAAGAAATGGCAGACCTTCTGGGCTGGAAATAAGACTTTCAAAACCGGAACGGATGCTTCAAAACCTAAATTTTATGCGCTGGACATGTTCCCTTATCCATCTGGAGCAGGGCTCCATGTAGGGCACCCGGAAGGTTACACGGCAACGGATATTCTCAGCCGCTTCAAACGTGCTCAGGGCTATAATGTTTTGCACCCAATGGGCTGGGATGCTTTTGGTTTACCGGCTGAGCAGTATGCCATGGATACGGGCCATGATCCTGCTGAATTTACCGCTAAAAATATTGAAACCTTTAAACGGCAGATCAATTCACTTGGTTTCTCTTATGACTGGTATCGTGAAATCAATACCACTGATCCTAACTATTACAAGTGGACCCAGTGGATTTTCACTAAATTGTATGAAAAAGGCTTGGCCTATGAAGCTGAAGTCCCTGTCAACTGGGTTGAAGAATTAGGCACAGCCATTGCCAACGAAGAAGTCCTGCCTGATGGCACCTCAGAACGCGGCGGCTATCCTGTTGTCCGCAAACCTATGCGCCAATGGATGCTGAAAATTACGGCCTATGCAGAGCGTTTGCTGGAGGATTTAGAAGACCTTGACTGGCCTGAATCGATCAAAGACATGCAGCGCAACTGGATTGGCAAGTCAACTGGTGCTAATGTGACCTTTAAGATCAAGGACACAGACAAGGACTTTACTGTGTTTACGACGCGTCCTGACACCTTGTTTGGGGCAACTTATGCCGTTTTAGCGCCTGAACATGGGCTGGTTGATGCGATTACAAGTGAGGCTCAGGCAGGAGCTGTTGCTGATTATAAACATCAGGCCAGCCTCAAGTCTGATCTTGCACGTACTGACTTGGCCAAGGAAAAGACTGGGGTCTGGACGGGCGCTTACGCTGTCAACCCTGTCAATGGCAAAGAAATTCCTATTTGGATTGCTGACTATGTGCTTGCAAGCTACGGTACGGGGGCTATCATGGCTGTTCCGGCTCACGACGAGCGTGACTGGGAATTTGCCAAACAGTTTGATCTTGAGATTATTCCGGTTCTTGAGGGGGGCAATGTCGCAGAAGCTGCTTTCACCGAAGACGGTCCTCATATCAATTCCCAATTTTTAGATGGTCTTGATAAGGCTGCCGCTATTGATCAGATGGTCGCCTGGCTGGAAGAAAAAGGTGTCGGCAATAAGAAAGTGACTTACCGTCTGCGCGATTGGCTCTTTAGCCGTCAGCGCTATTGGGGTGAACCAATTCCGATTATCCATTGGGAAGACGGCACCTCAACTGCAGTTCCTGAAAGTGAGCTGCCGCTCGTTCTTCCGGTAACCAAAGACATCCGCCCTTCAGGAACAGGAGAGTCACCGCTGGCTAACTTGACAGACTGGTTGGAAGTCACTCGCGAGGACGGTGTTAAAGGCCGCCGCGAAACCAACACCATGCCGCAGTGGGCCGGTTCAAGCTGGTATTTCCTGCGTTATGTTGATCCGCACAATGATCAAAAATTAGCCGACGAAGACCTGCTTAAGCAATGGCTGCCGGTTGACATCTATGTCGGCGGTGCCGAACATGCGGTGCTTCACCTGCTGTATGCGCGTTTCTGGCATAAATTCCTCTATGATCTCGGCGTTGTACCGACCAAGGAACCCTTCCAAAAACTCTTTAATCAGGGAATGATTTTGGGAACAAGCTACCGTGACCACCGCGGAGCCTTGGTAGCAACCGATAAAGTCGAAAAACGTGACGGTTCTTTCTTCAACATTGAGACAGGAGAAGAGCTGGAACAAGCGCCTGCTAAGATGTCTAAATCGCTCAAAAATGTTGTCAATCCGGATGATGTTATTGAACAGTACGGCGCAGATACCCTGCGTGTTTATGAGATGTTCATGGGACCTCTTGATGCTTCCATTGCTTGGAGCGAAGAAGGCCTTGAAGGGTCACGCAAGTTTCTTGACCGTGTTTACCGCCTGCTGACGTCAAAAGATATTGTTGAACACAACAACGGTCATTTAGATAAGGTTTACAATGAAGCGGTCAAAACGGTGACAGAACACCTTGAAGCTATGCGCTTTAACACGGCTATCTCTCAGCTCATGATCTTTGTCAATGCTGCCAATAAAGAAGAGGAACTCTTTGCTGATTATGCCAAAGGTTTTGTCCAATTATTAGCGCCGTTTGCTCCGCATTTAGCTGAGGAGCTCTGGCAAAAGCTGACACAAAGCGGAGAGTCGATTTCTTATGTAGCTTGGCCGACTTACGACGCAAGTAAGCTGGTTGAAGATGAAATTGAAATTGTGCTTCAAATCAAAGGAAAAGTTCGGGCTAAGGCTGTTGTTCCTAAGGATTCCAGCCGTGAAGAGCTGGAAAAGATTGCCCTTGCCAATGATAAGATTCAAGCTGAAATTGCCGGCAAAGATATCATCAAGATCATTGCAGTTCCTAATAAGCTGGTTAATATTGTTGTGAAATAAAAATGAACATTTAAAAGATGAGGCTGAACCTTTGAACAGCTCCCTGTCCACTTGACAGGGAGCTGTTCACTTTGGTTTAGTCTCTTTTTGCCGGATTATTATCAGAAAAGCTAAGGCTGCCTTGCTTTAGCTGTGATAGAAATATCTTATCACCGTGATAGAAATAATATAATAGGCAAGGTTCTCAATTAGTGATAAGATAGAAGCAATCAGTATTCTTGGAGGAAACTTATGAAATTGAAAACTATTGTTAAGGCAGGCGCACTTGCTGCTGCTTCGCTTTTCGTGCTGGCAGCCTGCGGCTCCGGTTCGAAATCATCAAAAGAAACGGTAACGCTGGCAACTGTTGGAACGACGAATCCTTTTTCTTATGAAAAAGACGGCAAACTGACAGGTTATGACATTGAAGTTGCAAAGGCTGTCTTTAAGGGAACAGATAAATACAAGGTCAAATACCAAAAGACTGAATGGACCAGCATTTTCTCAGGACTTGACAGTGACAAATACCAAATTGGTGCGAACAACATCAGCTACACGAAAGAACGTGCCAACAAATATTTGTATTCCAATCCGACAGCTTCCAATCCGTTAGTGCTCGTTGTGCCTAAAGACAGTGACATTAAGTCTTATGATGACATTGCCGGACACAGCACCCAAGTTGTTCAGGGGAACACAACGGTGTCGATGCTGCAAGAATTCAATAAAAAACACAAAGACAATCAGGTTGACATAAACTTTACCAAGGAAGATATTGCCAATCAGATCCGTAATCTCAGCGATGGTAAATATGACTTTAAGATCTTTGAAAAAATTTCCGCTGAAACTATTATTAAAGATCAAGGACTTGACAACCTGAAAGTCATTGAGCTTCCGGCAGACCAAAAACCGTATGTCTATTTCATTTTTGCACAGGGACAAGAGGATCTGCAGAAGTTTGTGAACAAGCGGATTAAAAAGCTCTACGAAGACGGAACGCTGGAGAAAATTTCTCAAAAATATCTGGGCGGCAGCTACCTTCCGGACAAAAAAGATATTAAATAAGGCACAAGGGAGCGAACTGACCGAATGTAAAGCTGGAGAAGTTCAGCTCCTTTTTATCAGCAGAAGGGAATCGGTCAAACAAGAGATATAGTTTAAAACTATAAGAAAACGCTTGAAATAACAATTTGATAGCTATAAGCAATTATGAGAAAATAAGTGTACTTTAATAGAAAAGGTGGATTGACAATGAATTTGAAAAAAGCATTAAGTGTTTTAGGTTTGACCCTGGCAGCAGTATTTCTGCTTGCAGCCTGCGGTCAAAAAAGCGATAAAAATACCCTGACTGTTGGCGTGATGACCATGACGGATTCTGACAAGGCGCGTTGGGATAAGATTGAAGAACTCCTTAAAGAGGACAATGTCAAACTTAAGTTTAAGGAATTTACGGACTATTCTCAGCCCAATAAGGCTCTGAAAAACGGAGAAGTCGACATCAACGCCTTCCAGCATTACAATTTCTTAAATGACTGGAATAAGGAAAATAGGGGAGACTTGGTGAGTGTTGCTGAAACTTATATCAGCCCTGTCAATCTCTTTTCAGGGACCGAAAACGGCAAAGCTAAATACACCAGCGTCAAACAGCTTCCAGACAAAGCTCAGATTGCTGTTCCTAACGACCCTACCAATGAAAGCCGTGCCCTTTACGTCCTTCAGGATGCCGGTCTGATTAAACTTGATGTATCAGGCGACACACTGGCTACTATTAAAGATATCAAATCCAACCCTAAAGATCTTGATATTAAAGAAGTTGATGCCAGCCAAACAGCCAGAAACCTGACTTCTGTAGATGCTGCGGTTGTCAACAACAGTTACGCTGTTCCGGCTAAAATTGATTTTAAAACGTCTCTTTACAAAGAAAAAGTCAATGCCGGTTCTAAGCAATGGATTAACATCATTGCCGCACAAAAGAACTGGAAAAAATCAGATAAGGCAGCTGCTATTAAGAAATTAATCAAGGTTTATCATACAGATGCCGTTAAGAAAGTTATCGAAAAGACATCAAAAAATGTTGACCAACCTGTCTGGTAAGTGATAGCAGGAAAAAGGCAAGCAAATGACAAAGCAGGGCTCCGTAACTATTTTTCGGAGCTTTTGCCCCTGCCAAGGCGGGGCAGATGAGTGGGGAACAGTATTTGAGACCGGAGGTTTCTTGTTTGCAAGCTGAAAAAGTCTTAAAGGGCTCTTCATTTCTTTAAGTCATTGCTGCCTTAGACATGTCAAATGCAGATTACTGAAAGCGAGAGGTTGAGACACGGTCCCAGCCTCTTGTCGTATAAAGGAGAATAATGGTAGTTTCAAGTGAAAAAGAACAAATTGTCAAATTTTGGCAGGATGAAGTTGCTCAGCACTATTTTGAAGTTTTGCGAACCTTGATTTCTAAGAAATCAATATTTGCCCAGCAAACAGGTCTTCAGGATGTTGCCGGCTATCTGGGAGAAATTTTTGCCAATGTTGGTGCGGAGGTGACCATTGATGAGACCTATACGGCTCCTTTTGTCATTGCTAAATTTAAAAGTCCCAACCCTCAGGCCAAGACCATTATCTTTTACAATCATTACGACACTGTACCGGCTGACGATGATCAGGTCTGGACAGATGATCCGTTTAAACTGACCGTGAGAAAGGGCTATATGTACGGCCGCGGTGTGGATGATGATAAAGGACACATCACGGCTCGCCTGACAGCTGTTCGAAAGTACATGCGCGAAATTGGCAATCTTCCTGTTAACATTACTTTTATCATGGAAGGTGCTGAAGAATCAGCTTCGACAGATCTTGATAAGTATTTGACCAAATACGCAGACAGCTTACTTCCGGCCGATGTTCTGATTTGGGAGCAGGGCGTTAAAAACAGCCGTGGACAGTTAGAGATAACGGGCGGCAATAAAGGGATTATTACTTTTAATCTTTCGGTTTCCAGTGCCGAAGTTGATATTCATTCCAAGTACGGAGCAGTTGTTGAATCGGCAACTTGGTACCTTCTGAATGCCATCTCCAGCATGCGGGCTGATGACGGCCGGATTCTGATTGACGGCATTTATGAAAGGGTGCTTGAGCCCAATGAGCGTGAGCTGGACTTGGTAGGGCGCTTTGCCCTTGAAAACAGTGAGGGGCTGCGCAGGGTTTACGGCTTGAAACTCCCGGCTCTGAAAAAAGAACGGCAGGATTTTCTTAAAACCTACTTTTTTGAACCGGCTCTGTCCATTGAAGGGCTTTCCTCGGGCTATCAGGGTCAGGGAGTGAAGACTATTCTCCCGGCTTCTGCCAGTGCTAAGATGGAAATGCGGCTGGTGCCAGGGCTCAGTCCCAAATATGTTTTTGAAAAGATTAACAGTCATTTGAGAAAACTGGGCTTTGAGCATGTTAAAGTGACTTATACGCTGGGAGAGGAGTCCTACCGCAGCGATATGAGTGCTCCGGCTATTTTGAATATTGTAGAATTAAGCAAGCAGTTCTATGAAGCGGGGGTTTCTGTTCTGCCAACCGCAGCAGGTACAGGTCCTATGTACACAGTCTATGAAGCTTTGGGGGTTCCTATGCTGGCTTTTGGCATTGGCAATCCTAACAGCCGGGATCATGGCGGCGATGAAAATGTCAACCTAGCCGACTACTATACCCACATTGAATTAATTAAGGAGCTAATCAGAAGTTATGAGTAAGGCGATTATAAAACTTGACCATATTGATATCACCTTTCAGCAAAAAAAGCGCCGAATAGAAGCGGTTAAGGATGTCAGTGTGCACATTAATCAGGGCGATATCTACGGCATTGTCGGCTATTCCGGTGCCGGTAAGTCTACGCTTGTGCGTGTTATCAACCTTTTGCAGATACCGACGGCCGGAAAGGTTACGGTTGATGACGATGTTACCTTTGATAAGGGAAAAATTGAGCTGTCCAGTCAGGAGCTGCGGCAGAAGCGGCATGAGATTGGTATGATTTTTCAGCATTTCAATCTCATGGCACAAAAAACGGCCCGGCAGAATGTGGCCTTTGCTTTGCGGCATTCAGACTTAAGCGCTGCAGAAAAAGACCAAAAGGTGGCCGAACTGCTGGATTTAGTAGGTTTGTCTGACCGTGCAGACAATTATCCTGCTCAGCTGTCAGGCGGGCAAAAGCAGCGCGTGGCAATCGCGCGTGCGCTTGCCAATGATCCTAAGATTTTAATTTCGGATGAGGCAACGTCTGCCTTGGATCCTAAAACGACCAAACAGATTTTGGCGCTCCTGCAGGATTTAAACAAAAAATTAGGTCTGACGATTGTCATGATTACCCATGAAATGCAGATTGTCAAAGATATCTGCAACCGTGTGGCTGTCATGCAGGCCGGAGCGATGATTGAAGAGGGTTCGGTCTTGGACATTTTTTCTAATCCTAAGGAAGAGCTGACCAAGGACTTTATTAAAACAGCAACAGGTATCGAAGATGCTCTGATTAAGATCAAGCAGCAGGACATTGTCCAAAACTTACCGGCAGACGCGGTCTTACTGCAGCTGAAATATGCCGGTACAGCCACGGATGAGCCGATTTTAAATAATCTTTATAAGCATTATCAGGTAACTGCCAATATTCTTTACGGCAATATCGAGATTTTAGAAGCCACACCTGTCGGTGAAATGATTGTCATTTTAGAAGGTGATGCGGCTAATATCAAGCAGGCGCTGGCTGACCTGGAATCCTTAGATTTAACAGTGACTGTTTTAAAGAGGGGAGCTTAAGGAATGCATTTAATTCAAACTTATTTACCAAATGTCTATGAGCTTGGTCTGACAGGCGATGCAGGCTGGCTGACAGCTCTTTTAAATACGCTGTATATGACCGTTGTTC
Organism: Streptococcus sp. ELY_90; assembly: GCF_058314475.1. Lineage (NCBI taxonomy): Bacteria > Bacillati > Bacillota > Bacilli > Lactobacillales > Streptococcaceae > Streptococcus > Streptococcus sp. ELY_90. Next base: position 97,505 of record NZ_JBZFUJ010000005.1, on the reverse strand, counting down.
CTTTTATTATCGGCGGCGGTGTCGGTCTCATTTTTGGTCTTTTGTTAGTACTGATGGGGCCTGGCGGTGTCATTGAAAACAAGACCGTCTGCTGGATTATCGATAAAATAACATCTGTCTTTCGGGCCATTCCCTTTGTTATTTTAATTGCTGTCCTAGCGCCTTTGACCATGCTTTTGATGCAGACCAACTTAGGGGCGACAGCAGCCTTGGTTCCTTTGTCCTTTGCGACCTTTCCTTTCTTTGCCCGTCAGGTTCAGGTTGTCTTTTCTGAGTTGGACCGCGGTGTGATTGAAGCGGCTCAGGCTTCCGGTGCTACTTTTTGGGATATTGTCAAGGTTTATCTCAGTGAGGGCTTCCCGGACTTGATCCGTGTGTCAACAGTGACCTTGATTTCACTAGTTGGTGAAACGGCTATGGCGGGAGCTATCGGAGCCGGAGGACTTGGAAATGTTGCCATCTCTTATGGCTACAACCGCTTTAACAATGATGTGACCTGGGTTGCAACTCTCATCATCCTGCTGCTTATTTTTAGTATTCAGTTTATCGGCGATACGCTGACAAGAAAAGTCAGCCACCGCTGATAATGCGGCTGTGTTTTAGCTAAAAGCAGCTGTGATGATTTTGGAGGTGATTTTTTGAAGATAAGTCTTATACAGTTTGATATCAGAGACGGCCAGCCTCAGCTCAATAAAGAAAAGGTTCAGGAACTCCTGCAAGAAGCGCTTGCGGAAAATCCTGATGTTCTAGTTCTGCCGGAATTATGGAATACCGGCTATGCTTTGGACGAGCTGGAAGAGATAGCTGATGAAAATGGAAAAGACAGTATCGCCTGGCTCAGCCAGTTTGCTAAGGAGCATCAGATTGCTCTGGTTGCAGGCTCTGTCGCCACTAAGTGTCAAGGTAAATTTTACAATACTGCCTATACCTTTGCTGCAGACGGAAAACTTGTCAATGCCTATGACAAGGTGCATCTTTTTGGTCTCATGGCAGAAGATCGTTTTTTGACTGCAGGGCAAAAAGAAAGCCACTTTGAGCTTAATCATGTCAAAGCCGCCCATGTCATCTGCTATGACATTCGCTTCCCGGAGTGGACCCGCAAATTAATGAGTCAGGGAGCAGAGCTTCTATTTGTATCTGCCCAATGGCCTGCCGGCAGAATTTCGCAGTGGCGAATTCTGCTACAGGCGCGGGCTGTCGAAAATCAAGCCTTTGTCATTGCTGTCAACCGTATCGGCCGGGGAGCACAAGATTGCTTTAACGGACATTCGCTTGTGATTGATCCTTTGGGGAATATTTTGCTGGAAACGGATGACAGGGAAGGCATTTTCAGCAGCCAAATTGATGTGCAGCAGGTTCAGGAGGTGCGAGGACAGATTCCTGTTTTTGCCGATCGCAGGCCGGAGCTTTACGAGGGTTAAAAGGCTAAAGATCATAAAAGTTACTTTTCTCCTATGCTGTTCAGAGGCAGAGATGCTTATCTGTTTCCTGTTTTTAGCATGGAATAATAGAAATCGGCTTTCTTGCGGGAGCGTAAGGCCGAGGCAAAGCTGTTTTAATCTTTTTTTAATGGAATGCGCCGCAAAAGTCCGTCTTGTGATAAAATAGGAATTGAAAGGAAGGCGAGTCAGTTCAATGAGCAATAATTTATTAGTTTTGCAGTCAGATTTTGGTTTGGTTGACGGTGCGGTATCAGCTATGATTGGTGTGGCACTGCAGGAAGAGCCGACACTCGGCATTCATAATTTGACCCATGAAATCACTCCCTATAATATTTTTGAGGGTTCCTACCGTCTCTTTCAAACGGTGGAATATTGGCCTGAAGGCACGACATTTGTGTCGGTTGTGGATCCGGGAGTCGGTTCTGACCGAAAAAGTGTTGTGGCTCTGACTGAGAAAAATCAGTATATCGTAACACCTGATAACGGCACCCTGTCCTATATCAAAAAGCACATCGGCATTAAAGCCGTTCGGGAGATTTCTGAAATTGAAAACCGCCGGCGCAATACAGAACTGTCCTATACCTTTCATGGACGTGATGTCTATGCTTTTACGGGGGCAAAATTAGCCAGCGGTCACATCGCCTTTGAAGATGTGGGACCTGAACTGCCTGTTGAGGCTATTGTGGAGCTTCCGACGGTGGCAACAGTTATCGAGGATGATCTTGTCCGCGGGGCAGTTGATATTCTTGATGTTCAATTTGGCTCTCTATGGACTTCGATCACACGTGAAGAATTTTACACGCTTGCGCCCAAATTTGATGATCGCTTTGAGCTGACCATTTACAACAATGACATGCTGGTTTATCAAAATCAGGTCACCTATGGCAAATCATTTGCGGCCGTCCGTGTCGGCCAGCCCATCATCTATATCAATTCTCTCTACCGTGTAGGAGTTGCCATCAATCAGGGTTCCTTTGCCAAGGCCTACAACGTCGGGGTCGGCCCGCAATGGCGCCTTGAAATCAAAAAAATTAACTAAGGAGACGACATGAAAAATAATTCTATTAAAGCAGTTGTCGCAACCGGTATCGGTGCAGCTCTGTTTGTCATTATCGGTATTTTTATCAATATTCCTCTTTTTGCCAATACCAGTATTCAGCTGCAGTATGCGGTTCAGGCCTTTCTAGCTGTTCTTTTCGGTCCTGCGGTCGGCTTTTTTACCGGCCTCATCGGGCACATGGTTAAAGATATGTTTGCCGGCTACGGAATCTGGTGGTCATGGGTGATTCCAAGCGGTCTGGTTGGTCTGGGCATCGGCTTTTTGAAAAATCGTCTTCGTGTCGAAAAAGGGCTTTTTACGACTAAGGATGCGCTGACTTTTAACATTGTACAGATTATTATCAATATCATTGCTTGGGGAATTGTGGCTCCTTTAGGGGATATTATTATTTTCAATGAACCTGCCAGCAAGGTATTTGTTCAGGGCTTGCTGGCCAGTGTAGCCAACGCTTTGACTATTGGTATCGGTGCTACTATTTTGCTGGCTGTCTATGCTAAAACACGGACACAGTCAGGAAGCCTGTCCAAAGACTGACCTTTTTGAAAATTAGGGATATATCTTATGGAACCATTTATTGAATTTAAAGATTTTTCCTTCAAATACGATGCTCAGGCAGAACCCACTCTGAAAAATATCAATTTATCAGTGAAAAAGGGAGAAAAAGTGCTGATTGTCGGCCCTTCCGGCTGCGGAAAATCAACCTTAGGCCATTGTCTGAACGGCATTATTCCTAATATTTACAAGGGACAGATGAGCGGCAGCCTGACTATTGGCGGCAAGTATTCCTTTAATCTGTCTGTATATGAAAAATCACATCTAGTCTCAACCGTTTTGCAGGATCCGGACGGGCAGTTTATCGGTTTGACAGTGGCTGAGGATTTGGCCTTTGCGCTGGAAAATGACTGCGCAGACCACCAGACGATGGTTGAAAAGGTCAATATCTGGGCTGAGCGCTTGGAACTGACGGATTTGCTTGATCATCGGCCTCAGGACCTCTCAGGCGGTCAAAGGCAGCGTGTCAGTCTGGCCGGCGTTTTAATTGATGAAAGTCCGATTTTGCTCTTTGATGAGCCTCTGGCTAATCTGGACCCAAAAGCTGGCCAGGACACCATTGATTTGATTGATCGGATTCACCAAGAAGAAGGAACGACTACGATTATTATTGAACACCGGCTGGAAGATGTTCTCTACCGCCCTGTTGATAAAATTGTGCTGATTAATGATGGCCGGATTCTTTTCGATGGCAGTCCTGATGAGATTTTGCAGACCAATCTGCTGCGGGAAAACGGCATCCGCGAACCCCTTTATTTGACGGTTCTGCGTCAATTAGGTCTCGATGTGAAAAAAACAGCCCATTTAGCGGCACTCAGTCAGCTTGATCTCTCAGACATTCACTTTGAAGAAACCGGCAGCCTGCCTGCTTCTAAGGCTTCTCTGCCTTTGCTTACTATTGACGGTTTTAATTTTTCTTACACGCCGGATCGACCGATTTTGCAAAATTTGTCTGTTCAGATTAATAAAGGGGAGCGCATTGCTATTGTCGGGAAAAACGGTGCCGGCAAATCTACTCTGGCCAAGGCGCTCTGTCAATTTATAACTGTCAGCGGCCGCATCTACTATCAAGGAAAAGACATCTCTTTTGATTCTATTAAAGAGCGATCTGAGCGCATCGGTTATGTTTTGCAGAATCCCAATCAGATGATCAGCCAGACCATGATTTTTGATGAGGTGGCACTGGGGCTGCGTCTTCGCGGTTTTCCTGAGGAGCAGGTGAAGGAGAAGGTTTTTGCCGTTCTAAAAACCTGCGGCCTGTATGAATTTCGCAACTGGCCCATCTCTGCTTTGTCATTTGGGCAGAAAAAGCGTGTAACGATTGCATCAATTTTAGTTTTAAATCCGGAAATTATCCTACTGGATGAGCCCACAGCAGGGCAGGATAAGAGACACTATACAGAAATGATGGCCTTCTTAGATGAGCTGAATGCTCTGGGGCATACCATTATTATGATTACGCACGATATGCAGCTGGTGCTGGAGTACTCAGACCGGGCACTTGTCATTAGTCAGGGGCAGATTTTGGCAGATCAAAGCCCTGTTGAGCTCTTCAGTCAGCCGGAATTACTGGCAGCTGCTAATTTGAAACAAACCAGTCTCTTTGATTTAGCGAAAAAACTAGGCTGTGATCCTATTTCGCTGACCCGTTATTATATTGAGCACCAAGGAGGATCGGATGAATAAACAGTTGATAGGCTATCATGATGGCGAGGGCTTCCTCTATGAACTGTCAGGCGCCAGCAAGCTCCTCTTTTTTCTCCTTGTTTCCATTGCCTGTATGACAACCTATGATACTCGTTTGATTTTAGCAGTAGGGCTTATGTCTGTTTTGCTGTTTAAATCAGCTGATATTCACTGGCGGGATATTTCCTTTGTCATGAAGTTTGTGACGGTTTTTGCCGTTTTGAACGTGGTCATGGTTTATCTTTTTGCGCCTGACTACGGTGAGAAAATCTACGGTGCAAGAACACTGCTATGGGCAGGAACAGGGCGGTTTTACCTGAGTTGGCAGGAAATTTTCTACCTTTTAAATCTTGTTCTCAAGTATTTTTGTACGGTTCCTTTGGCAATACTCTTTTTGATGACTACCCATCCCAGTCAGTTCGCTGCCAGTCTTAATCAAATCGGCGTTCCTTATAAGGTGGCCTATGCTGTCAGCCTGACCTTGCGTTATATTCCGGATGTTCAGGAGGAATTTTACATGATTCGGACATCGCAGGAAGCCCGCGGTTTGGAGCTGTCTCAAAAGGCAAACCTGCTCAGCCGGATCAAGGGGAATCTGCAAATCATCGTTCCTTTAATTTTCAGTTCTTTAGATCGGATTGATACCGTTTCAACGGCAATGGAGCTGCGGCGGTTCGGCAAAAATAAAAAAAGGACCTGGTACATGTATCAGCCCTTTAGAAAAAAAGATATCTTAGCAATTGGCTTAGCCTGCTTCATCTTATTGATTAGTTTTTGGCTGTTCCGTTTGAACGAAGGCCGCTTTTACAATCCTTGGAGATAGGATTAGCTAAGTGATATGAATCATATAAAAAACTGTCATCTGACACCCGCATATTGTTGCGGCATCAAATGACAGTTTTTTAGTTGTCTACAGCGGTTTTTTATTGGGAATACCGGCTTTGCGCGGATATTTGTTAGGCGTTTCTTTTTTCTTTGTTACTAAGGTAATATTGCGCTCGTCTCCGTTAGGAAGCTGATAGTGATAATTTCCTGAAACCTGACTAAACAGCACTTCCAGCGCCTTCTGAGCAGCTGCGATTTCCTCATCAGCAGCGCTGGCTTTCAGCGCCAAAAGCTGACCGCCCACCTTTAAAAAGGGGATTGTCAGCTCGGCTAATACCTGCATCCGGGCAACAGCGCGGGCAGTAACTAGGTCAAACTGAGCACGAAATTGTTTGTCCTGTCCGAGATCCTCAGCTCTGCCATGATAAAAATGGACATTAGTCAGCTCCAGTTCCTCAGCCAGCACCTGCAGGAATTTGATGCGTTTATTCAGAGAATCAATGATTGTCACCTCAAGCTCGGGATAAATGATTTTCATGGGAAGACTGGGAAAGCCAGCTCCGGCGCCTATGTCTAAAAGCTTGAGCGGCTCATTTTTGATGCAGCCTTCTAAAATAGGTGCAATAGAATCGTAAAAGTGCTTGAGGTAGACATCATTTTCTTGAGTGATGGCTGTGAGATTGATCTTTGTGTTCCATTCGACCAGCAGTTTGAAATAAGAAGCAAACTGTTTTTTTTGATGATCAGACAGATTAATACGGTGCTCAGCCAATGCTTGGTAAAATTCTTCGGGGGTCATGCTTTCTCCTTTTATCTCCATTTATTCTAACATAATTCTTCTTTTTCTGATATAATGGAAACAGGAATTTTTAAGGAGAACTAACATGCTTATTTGGATTGTTTTAATTATTATTGCCTTGCTTATTGTTTGGGTAATTGTAAGCTATAATGCTTTGATCAGAAGCCGTATGCAGACACAGGAGGCTTGGAGTCAGATTGATGTGCAGCTGAAGCGCAGAAATGACCTTATTCCTAATTTGCTGGAAACGGTCAAGGGCTATGCCAATTATGAACAAAGCACCCTTGAAAAGGTTACAGAGCTCCGCCGTCAAGTGGCAGATGCCAACACGCCTAATGAAGCTATGCAGGCCAGTGACGCTCTTGGGAAACAAATGGCCAGCATTTTAGCGGTTGCTGAAAATTATCCGGATCTTAAGGCTAATCAAAACTTTATGAAGCTTCAAGATGAACTGACCAATACGGAAAACAAGATCTCTTATTCGCGTCAGCTCTTTAATTCAACAACTGCCAACTACAATGTCAAATTGGAAACTTTCCCGAGCAACCTGATTGCAGGCCTGTTTGGTTTTAAAGCCAGCGAATTTCTGGAAACGCCAGAGGAAGAAAAATCAGTGCCAAAAGTTGATTTTGGCGATATGGCTTAGGAGACTGCTATGCTGTTTGATCAAATTGCCAGTAATAAAAGAAAGACAATCATTTTGCTGGTTGTCTTCTTTCTGCTTTTAGCTCTTATCGGTGCTGCGGTCGGATATCTTTGGCTGGATAGTTTAACTGGTGGTGTTATTATTGCTTTAATTATTGGCTTTATTTATGCTTTTAGCATGATTTTCCAATCAACCAATGTCGTAATGGCCATGAATAATGCCAGAGAAGTGACAGCAGATGAAATGCCGGATTACTATCATATTGTAGAAGATATGGCTATGGTGGCTCAGATTCCCATGCCGCGTGTTTATGTGGTTGATGATCCGTCACTCAATGCCTTTGCGACCGGATCCAGCCCCAAGAATGCTGCGGTTGCAGCGACAACAGGTCTTTTAGCGGTCATGAACCGTGAAGAGTTAGAGGGTGTTATCGGGCATGAGGTCAGCCATATTCGCAATTACGATATCAGAATTTCAACGATTGCCGTTGCTCTTGCCAGTGCCGTAACCCTTATTTCCAGCATCGGCGGGCGTATGATGTGGTTTGGCGGCGGCAGAAACCGCAGATCAAATAATAATGAAGGCGGCGGTTATGTGCAGATTATTTTGCTGGTCTTTTCCATTTTAGCGATTGTCTTGGCGCCTTTGGCAGCTAGTTTAGTTCAGCTGGCTATTTCCCGCCAGCGTGAATATTTGGCTGATGCCAGTTCAGTTGAATTAACCCGCAATCCGCAAGGAATGATTAAGGCTCTGCACAAGTTAGAGCAGTCTCAGCCCATGGCCCATCCTGTTGATGATGCCAGCGCTGCGCTCTATATCAACGATCCGCAGAAAAAATCCAGTATGCAGCATCTGTTTTATACCCATCCGCCCCTTGCGGACCGTATTAAACGTTTGGAACAAATGTAGCAAAGAAAGATACTTTAAAAATCAGAAAATAAGAACTTAAACAAAAGAATCATTCCTGAAAGTTTTTAAGAATCAGTTCATTTTAAAACACAAGAGCAGAAAAAAGCAATCGATTCCTTTAATGCGGGCGATTGGTTTCTGCTCTTTTTAAATGCTGCAGTTTAAACAGGAATTGAGGGACAAGTCAGTAGATTATTGATATAATGTTAACATTTAAACATCACAGGAGGAAATCAACAATGTTTACGATTAGTGATATAAAAAAGCAGCCGGAAGGCCTGGCGTTTGAAGAGGAGCTGTCTGTTGAAGGAGCTGTAAAGGAAAGAAACCCCGATGTTTTAGTGCTTGAAGACGTTTTTGCCAAGGGAAGAGTCAGCTATGATGATGGGCTGTATCTGTTAAATTATGAGCTGAGCTACACAATCAGCCTGCCTTCCAGCCGTTCTTTAGAAACGGTGAAACAAGCAAAAACACTCTTTATCAATGAAGTTTTTGTAGAAAACAGCCGATTAGAAGATAAGAAAGATCTGGTAGATGAGGATCTTGTCTTAATTTTGGAAGATGGAACCATTGATTTGGAAGAAAGTGCTATTGATAATATCTTACTCAATATTCCTTTGAAAATTCTTACTGAAGAAGAAAAGCAAAATCAGAATCTGCCTTCAGGACAGGATTGGACTCTCCTCAGTGAGGAAGATTACCAAAATCTGCAGAAAGAAAAAAAGGAAAAAGAGAGTCCTTTTGCAGCTTTGGATGGATTATTTGACGAAGAATAATTTTTTCTGCTGCCGGATGTCAGGAAACAGGTTCAAGGTTTCAAGTTGTTGAATAACTCAAATTTTTTTCTTAGAAATTGACTGAGAAAAATTAAGAACAGCCATTGAAAAAAGAAAATAGAAATAGTATAATGAAAAAACTGGTGGATTATTTTAAAAAATAAAATTTTAAAAAGGGATTTGATGAAGTTCTTTTTTCCTTGATAATAAAGGGATTATCCGTCATCATAATAAAAAAATAATGACCTTATAGAACTGTAATAAGTTTGTTGCCCAGACTTTATAGTTTAATTATAAAAACTTTATTTTATTGGAATAATATTAGAAAACTATATTAGAATAATAAGCAGAGGGGTATATGGCTAAAAGTATTTTAATTATTGAAGACGAAAAAAATCTGGCAAAATTTGTTTCTCTGGAACTGCAGCATGAAGGGTATGAAGTTGACGTGGAACATGACGGACGTTCCGGCTTAGACAGGGCTCTTGAAAGAGACTTTGACTTGATCCTTCTTGATTTGATGCTGCCGAAGATGGACGGCTATGAAGTAACACGCCGGCTGCAGCTGGAAAAAACAACTTATATTATAATGATTACTGCCCGTGATTCTACTATGGATATTGTCACCGGCTTGGACCGCGGCGCAGATGGCTATGTTGTAAAACCTTTTGCTATCGAAGAATTACTGGCTCGGGTTCGTGCGATTTTCCGCCGCCAGGATATTGAAAGAGCCAAGCATTCCGTAAAGAAAGACAGTGCCTACCGTGATCTGCAGCTGGATGTACACAATCGGGCTGCCATTCGAAATGGTGAAACCATACCTTTAACCAAGCGAGAATTTGATCTGCTCAGTGCTCTTATGGAAAACCTCAATCAGGTTATGACCAGAGAAGAACTTTTGGATCGGGTCTGGAAATATGATCAAGAGGCTGAAACAAATGTCGTTGATGTCTATATTCGTTACCTGCGCGGTAAGATTGATGTTTCCGGAAAAGAAAGCTATATTCAGACTGTCCGCGGCATGGGCTATGTCATCCGCGAAAAATAGATTAAAGCAAAGGGGAGAAAGAAATTTCTGCCCTTTGTTTTTGTGCAGAGGTGTGCTGAACAAAAAACATTGCCGCTGGCAGGCATACAGGATTCATTTGGCTGCTGCTTACTTTTGTTCCAGACCAAAATATGGTAAAATAAAGTACTAACTTGAATCAAGAAGTGAGGTGTTTTCATGCGCTGTCCTAAATGTAATTATTTAAAATCCAGTGTTGTTGACAGCCGTCAAGCTGAGGAAGGCAACACTATCAGACGCCGCCGAGAATGTGAAAATTGCCATACACGTTTTACAACCTTTGAAAGAATTGAAGAACTGCCGCTTTTGGTTGTCAAAAAGGATGGAACCAGAGAGCAATTTTCCCGTGATAAAATTTTCAATGGCATTATCCGCAGTGCTCAGAAGCGTCCTGTCTCCAGCAGTGCTATTGAAAAAGTTGTCAACGATATCGAGCAAAAAATCCGCAGTGACTATGACAGCGAAGTTTCCAGTGTTGTCATAGGAAATCTGGTCATGGATGAGCTGGCAGAGCTGGATGAGATTACTTATGTTCGCTTTGCCAGTGTCTATCGCAGCTTTAAGGATGTTGATGAAATTGAAGCGCTCCTGCAGCAAATTACTAACCGCGTCAGAAGTAAGAAAAAGAGTAAATTAGATGAAACCGATTGATGAATTTCTCTATGTCAGGCAGAACTATCTTTTGCCTGATACTGTCAGCTTAATGCGCTTTTATTTGCCCATTATCGGCAGTGACGCTGTAGCTCTTTATCAGTATTTTATCAGTTTTTTTGATAATGGTGAAAAAAGGCATAAATTCAGCGAAATTCTTAACCATACGCAATTTGGCATGGCTCGCTTTGAAGAATCTCTGTCTGTTTTGACAGCCATGGATCTTTTAGCCTTTTATGAGAAAGACGGCCTTTATTATGTGAAATTGCTGGCGCCTTTAACTGCTGAAGCCTTTTGTAAAAATGCTGTCTACCGCAATCTCTTAGAGCAAAAAATCGGTCAGATTGCTTTAGAGCATTTGGAACTGGCTGTTCCAGACGGAGCTGACAATCTGTCCAAACGGTTTTCTGATGTTTTTGGTTATACAGAAGAGCAGCCTCAGCCGCAGGAAGCAGCTAAAAGCAAAACAGACTTTGATTTGGACAGTTTTAAACACTTGATGACGAGAGACGGTCTTCAGTTTGCTGATGAACGGACCGATGCGGTTGCTTTATATGTGATTTCTGAAAAATACAAACTCACTTGGTATGAAACCTATCTTTTAGCAAAAGAAACGGCTACTCAGCATAAGATTTCAACCAAGCGCATGCAGCTGAAGAAGGAGCAGGCCAAGCAGACTGATACGTCCGGTCAATTTTCTAAGGAAGAGCAGATTATTATTCAGGAAGCCAAACTTGACCGCCCTGAGGTTTTCTTAGCTAAGATTAAGAAGGCGCGGCATGCAGCTATTACAGCGGATGAACGAAAGCTGTTGGCTGATTTGGCAGAAATGAGCTTTTTGGATGAAGTTATCAACGTTATGGTTTTATATACGGTTTCCAAAACAAATTCTGCCAACCTCAACAAGCGCTATTTGATGAAAATTGCCAACGACTTTGCCTATCAAAAGGTTGTTTCGGCAGAACAGGCTGTTGAAAAGATGCGTGCTTTTTCGGAACGCAGGACGAACCAAAATCAGGGAAAGACCAAAACAAAGAGCAATGTTCCCGAATGGAGCAATCAGGATTACAAGAATGAAACAACGGCAGATGAGCAGGCACGTTTAGAGGAAATTAAACGTCAGACGCTTGCCAGATTGAGAAAGGATGGTGAGTAGATGGAAAAGATTGGACAAACGCTGGCCAAAAAGGATACTAAAAAACACTACAATACCGAAGAAATGATGCAGACTATTTTGGCAGACCAAGATATTGCTGATTTTATCACTGCTCATCAGTTGACTCAGGAGCAGATTAAGCTCAGTCTTCCTAAGTTCAATCAGTACCGCTTAGAGCGCGACCGCTTTAAAAATCACGATGAAAATTACGTGGCCAAGGGCTATCAGCCGATTCTGACCATGAATGCAGGCTATGCAGACGTTTCTTATTTAGAAACTAAGGAGCTTAAGGAATCTCAGAAGAGACAGGCCGTTTCAGAACGCATCAATGTGGTCAGCCTTCCCAGATCCTATAAAAACATTTCTTTTGATGATATCAGTCTTGATGATGTCAAACGTTTAGATGTCTTTAAAATGGTTGCTGACTTTGTTGAAAACTACCCCAGCCCTGACCAAAAAGGTCTTTATCTTTATGGAGATATGGGGATCGGCAAGTCTTATCTGATGGCGGCCATGGCTCATGAACTTTCAGAGCAAAAAGGCGCTGCGACTACTCTGTTGCATTTTCCGAGTTTTACTATTGACGTGAAAAATGCCATCAATACTGGAACTGTCAAGGATGAGATTGATGCTGTCAAAAAAGCTGAAATCCTGATTTTGGATGACATAGGAGCCGAGCAGAGTACCTCCTGGATTCGGGATGAAGTTTTGCAGGTCATTTTACAGTATCGTATGTTAGAGGAGCTGCCCACCTTTTTTACCTCTAACTATAGTTTTAAAGATTTAGAAGCTAAACTGGCCAATATCCGTGGGAGTGACGAAACCTGGCAGGCTAAGCGTGTCATGGAGCGGATTCGCTATTTAGCTAAAGAAGTTCACCTAGAAGGTGAAAATAGAAGATAAGAAGGAGCAGTAATGGCTTTACCAACCGTAGCGATTGTCGGCCGTCCCAATGTCGGCAAATCAACGCTTTTTAACCGTATAGCCGGTGAACGCATTTCCATCGTTGAAGATGTTGAAGGTGTAACAAGGGATCGTATCTATGCAAGTGCTGAATGGCTTAACCGTAAGTTTTCCCTGATTGATACAGGCGGCATTGATGATGTTGATGCGCCGTTTATGGAACAAATCAAGCATCAGGCTGACATTGCCATGACAGAGGCTGATGTGATTGTCTTTGTGGTATCCGGCAGAGAAGGCATTACAGATGCTGATGAGTATGTTGCAAGAATCCTCTACCGTACCCAAAAACCGGTCATTCTTGCTGTTAATAAGGTTGACAATCCTGAAATGCGCAGTGAGATCTATGATTTTTATTCGCTCGGTCTGGGTGATCCCTATCCTGTTTCATCTGTGCATGGGCTTGGTACCGGAGATGTGCTCGATGCTATTGTGCAAAATCTCCCAACAAAGCTCGAAGAAGACAATCCTGATGTGATAAAATTCAGTTTAATCGGCCGTCCCAATGTTGGTAAGTCCAGTCTTATCAATGCTATTTTGGGAGAGGAGCGCGTGATTGCAAGTCCTGTTGCCGGGACGACGCGTGATGCAGTTGATACGCATTTTACGGACAGTGAGGGTCAGGAATTTATCATGATTGATACTGCCGGTATGCGAAAATCCGGTAAGGTTTACGAAAACACTGAAAAGTACTCCGTCATGCGTGCCATGCGTGCTATCGACCGTTCTGATATTGTGCTGATGGTCATCAATGCAGAAGAAGGAATTCGGGAGTATGATAAACGCATTGCAGGTTTTGCTCATGAAGCCGGCAAGGGCATCATTCTCGTTGTCAATAAGTGGGATACCATAAAAAAAGACAACCATACAGTTGCCCAGTGGGAGCTTGATCTGAGAGACAGTTTCCAATATATCACTTATGCACCGATTGTCTTTGTCTCTGCTCTAACCAAACAGCGTCTTAATAAGCTGCCGGCTATGATTAAACAAATCAGCCAGAGCCAAAATATGCGTATTCCGTCAGCAGTGCTCAATGATGTTATCATGGATGCCGTTGCCGTTAATCCAACACCGACTGATAAAGGCCGCCGGCTTAAAATATTCTATGCGACACAGGTCTCTGTCAAACCGCCGACCTTTATTATTTTTGTCAATGAAGAAGAGCTGATGCATTTTTCATATCTGCGTTTCTTAGAAAATCAAATCCGCGAAGCCTTTGTGTTTGAAGGCACTCCTATCCGTTTGATTGCCCGAAAACGTAAGTAAGGGCTATCTCTTTGGCAAGTGTCTAGTCTCATGGATAGAGAAAAGAGATTATGATGTATCAAGCTATTCAAAAATATTTGAGTCAGCAAGGGTTCAAATATACCAAGCCCGAAAAGTCAGGGCCTCTAGCGGGAGAAATGCTGGCTTTAAAGTCTCTGGGTCAGGCTGCCCGTCAGGAATTTACAGAAATCGCCAAAACTCTGGAACCTAAAGTTGCGCCGTTTCAGATGACTCGTGTCAGTAATTGGGCCAGTCAGGCTCAGATAGCCAGACCTCATTTTTGGTGCTATTTTAAAAGACCGGAGGACAGCCAGTCTGATGTTGGTCTTGCCATAAGGCTCTATGGCCAGTCTGAGGACTTTGGCATTAGTGTGGAAGTCAGTTTTGTCGAACGCAAAAAATCAGAAACGACGCTCCTTAAGCAGCATCAGGTTTTGGAAATACCGATTGCTGAGCCGCTTTACTATTTTGCTCAGGAAAACGGTCTCAGCCACCGTCTTGCAGGAACTGAAGCAAATCGTCGGGAGTTAGGTGAAAAAGTTGCAAGCGGTCAGGTTCGAAAAGTTTTGGTCAAGTATGATGTTCCTGTGACAGAACACATGGTTTTATCTGAATTGACAAATCAATTGGCTCAGGGATTTGACAAGCTTATGCCTTATTACCAGGCAACCAGATGAAAGATGTTGGGCCGCTTTGACTTAAACTTTTATGGGATTTGTTTTGTCAATAGGCAATAGGGTAAAAAAACAGCCTGATTCCTTTGAAACCTAGGAATCAGGCTGTTGTTATTTGACTTGAAGCTGTTTTCACGTGATATTATGCAAAATACTTTCCTTTTAAGTAAAGTGCAATCACCAAAAGATTTTCGACCAGCAATATTGTAAATACAATAGGCTTAATATTTTTAATTGGAAATAACAGTGAAATCATCAGTAAGATAGGGTAGCTTGCAAGAACAAGCCAAGCAAATTTAGGTGATAACATAGAGCCACCTTCTTTCTAGCAGCAAATTAAATCCAAGGGCCCCAATTATCAACACTGGCTCCAGCCAGACCTAAAGTAGCAGCGCCGGTTACAGCTCCGCCGATAGCTCCGACTGTAGTTCCTGCAACGGTTCCGACAACTGGAAGAGTTACTGTTCCAACGGCTGCTCCGGCAACCCCTCCCGTTAAGAAGCCGCCCACTCCTCCGGCTACGGCACCAACGGCCCCTAAAAGAACACCGCCGGCCTCAACGGATGACAGAGATTCGGTATCCAACGTTTCAAATTGTTCAAAAGCTAAAGTGTTCATTCAACAAGATCTCCTTTTTTATAATTTATATTCATAATAATACTTTTTTTGCAAAAATCAAGGAATGAAATTAATTGTTGTGAAAACGTTACCTTCTTGAAAATATCCCTTTTACTTTCTGAATATTTTCTTTAAAAATAATATTATGGTAACATAATTATTAAAATACCATCAATACATAAACGGATAGTAGGTAAGAACTATCCTTTTTTTATAATCGACCTGATTGCTGTATATTTATTGAGTTGATAATTGTAAAACAGTTTATTTGCACATATGCAAATAAGTAAAAATAAATTTTCATATTTGCGAATTTTTGAAAACTGCGAACTAAAATGGTAAGGTAATATTAGAAATAACGTTGTTGGCTTTGCAGGCAGCAAAATAGCTTTTGTTAATATTGTCAGTTGATTATACTAGCAGGGGTTCATAATATGAAAAAATATTTAGCTATTCCTTGTGTATTGATAGTCTTATTTTTAGGGATTAGGGTTCTCTTAACATCAAGTAATATGCTGCAGATAACATTTGCCCTTATTGGCATGCTGCTGGTTTTATTCGGCGTTTTTAGAGAATACGGTAAGGCTGACAAAAAGTAAGGTCAAGTAGACTTTTTGATGTCTTTTCGCTAGTATTTTATCAGAGATAACAGGGTCTTCTAAAAGGCTCTTTTTTCTCGCCTTGTGAAAAGAAAGCGAGTAAGGTATAATGTCTGTAAACGTTATCAAAAGGAGACGACAGGTGACAGAATCTTATATTTTAGCAATTGATGAGGGAACAACGTCAACGCGGGCCATTCTTTTCGACAAAGCGGGAAAGAAAGTACATGAAGCTCAAAAAGAATTTCCCCAATATTTTCCGCAGCCCGGCTGGGTCGAACACGATGCCAATGAGATTTGGAATGCTGTGCAGGCGACCTTAGCAACTCTTTTTATTGAGTCCGGTATTAAACCTCAGCAGATTGCAGGCATCGGTATTACCAATCAGCGTGAAACTACGGTTATCTGGGATAAGGCAACAGGCTTGCCCATCTACCATGCGATTGTCTGGCAGTCCAGACAGACCAGCAGTATTGCTGATCAGCTGGTAGCTGACGGTTATCAGGAGATGATCCATGCCAGAACAGGCTTAATTGTTGATGCTTATTTTTCGGCCACTAAGATTCGCTGGATCTTAGACCAAGTACCGGGTGCCCAAAAGCGGGCAGAAAATGGGGAGCTGCTCTTTGGGACGATTGACACTTGGCTGCTCTGGCGTTTAACAGGCGGGCAGGCGCATATGACAGATTATTCTAATGCCAGCCGAACCATGCTGTTTAATATACATGAGTTGACTTGGGATCAAGAGATTCTGGATTTGCTGCAAATTCCGTCTAAGCTCTTGCCGGAAGTAAAGGCTAATTCAGAAATATACGGACATACCGTTCCTTTTCACTTTTTTGGCAGTTCCGTTCCTATTTGCGGCATGGCAGGAGACCAGCAGGCGGCTCTCTTTGGACAGTTGGCCTTGGAAGAAGGAATGGTCAAAAATACTTATGGGACAGGTGCTTTTATTGTTATGAATACAGGAGCACAGCCCATTAAGTCAGCCAATCATCTTTTAACGACGATTGCTTATGCTTTAGATGGAGAGGTGACCTATGCTTTGGAAGGCTCTGTCTTTGTAGCAGGCTCTGCCCTGCAATGGCTGCGCGACAAATTGCATCTCTTAGCTTCAGCACCTGATTCCCAAGCGGCGGCCTACCGTTCTAAAAGCCATAACGAAGTTTATCTGGTTCCTGCTTTCACAGGACTTGGAGCTCCTTACTGGGACAGCGAAGCGCGCGGTGCGGTTTTTGGTCTGACCCGCGGAACGAGCGATGATGACCTTATTAAAGCAACCTTGCAGTCATTAGCATATCAGACGCGCGATGTCATAGATACCATGCGGGCTGATACGGGTATCGCTATTCCTCAGCTGCTGGTGGATGGCGGTGCGGCTATGAATACTTATCTTATGCAGTTTCAAGCAGATATTCTGCAGATACCGATTGAACGGGTAGCTAATCTGGAAACAACAGCTCTGGGAGCAGCTTTCCTAGCAGGTTTGGCTGTTGGTTATTGGCAAGATACAGAAGAATTAAAGGGGCTTTTTGCTGGCGGTCAGCGATTTGAACCGTCAATGCCTGTCAAAGAAGCACAAGAGCTCTACCGCGGCTGGCAAAAAGCTGTTGCCGCCACTCGTTATTTTTCTGCTAAAAATCAAAAGAAAGAAGGTTCTTAATGAAAAAATTTAAGTATTTCTGTGAGTAAAGCGCTAAGATGAAGGAATGGTAAGCTGTTCATCAGAAGTTAAATTTACCGGGCCTATTGTCAGCTGCGGGGCTGATGTGAACTCTTTTTGTTAGAAAATTGCTGAATTAATCAAAAAAGTCCTCAGAAAACTTTTCTGAGGACATCTTCTTTAGTTTACGACCTGGTTTCAAACAGGTTTGGCTGTTATTGATCAATCTTTCTTCTTTCTGGCTATCCACCTGACAATCCCGGCAACTAAGAGCACTGTTGTTAAACCTAAAGCGACAATAATTACCGTGGAGTTGACTACAGTGGGTAAGGTATCAATTTTATTGATTAAGCGCATGGCAGAAAGGACAGCGAGAAGAAGTAAGGCAGAAGATTCAATCCTGATAAGTGACGTCATTTCATTATCAATTGCCCATAAAAAGCCTGGGAAGCAAACTAATGCAATCGCTATTACAAATAGATTTGACAATTTCTCCTCACCATTGTTAATAACTGTCATCATAAGAATATTTGATATGATGATAATTGCTGTACAAATGACAAAAGAACTTTTTCTTCTCACGATAACCACCTCAAATATTAGCTTGATTTAACAAATACCTAGATTAGGTTGCCAAACCATAGCCAATGTATGCACCTGAAGCTGCACAAGTAGCAAGGTATGCTGCGCCCACTCCCCAACCGATTGGACCAGTAGTTGCGCAGAGCGCCATAGTCGCACCAAGATAAACTGTAGTACCACCAAAAACACGATCCCAATCGACTCCGCCTTCCACACTGGCAAGCATGTCATCGTCCATAAGTTTGAACTGATCAAAAGCTAAAGAATTCATGATAAACTCTCCTTTAAATTTTTATTTATTCCTGCTCAATTAAGTAACAGGATTTTAACTTATCGGATACATTTTCATTCTAGGCTCGTTTTAAGAAAAAATCAAGGGGAGCAAGATTTGCCATGTATACTTAATTATTTTGATATATTCGGATAATCTTTTAAAAGCAACGTAAAATAAAATAATCTATTCTCTTATTTTGACAGTCTTAGTAGGATTTCTGATTACTCATCAAGATTAAAATTGCTCTTACTAAGAAAAAACTATGGCGCACCTGCAAGTACACTCTAGTTGTAATGGAGTAAAAGCAATTTATTAGCTGAAGCTGTGTTTATTTATTTTTGGGACCGATAACCTCAGCTCCGCCCATATAAGGCCGGAGCGCTTCAGGAATAGTAACTGAACCATCTTTGTTTTGGTAATTTTCAAGAATGGCAGCGACTGTACGGCCCACGGCAAGACCTGATCCGTTGAGAGTATGAAGCAGTTTTACTTTGCCGTCAGCTTCGTCGCGGTAGCGGATTTGAGCGCGGCGGGCTTGAAAATCTTCGGTATTTGAGCAAGAAGAGATTTCACGATAAGTGTTTTGTGCAGGAATCCAAACTTCTAAATCGTAGGTTTTGGCTGCTGAAAAGCCCATGTCGCCGGTACATAGAGTAATAACACGATAAGGCAGTCCCAGTTTTTGCAGGATATTTTCGGCGTTGGCCACCATTTTTTCCAGTTCATCGTATGATTCTTCCGGCTTAGCAAACTTGACCATTTCAACCTTGTGAAATTGGTGCAGCCGGATGAGCCCGCGGGTATCACGGCCGGCAGAGCCGGCTTCTGAACGAAATGAGGGGCTCATGGCCGTAAAGTAGATTGGCAAGTTTTTGCCGTCGATAATTTCATCGCGGTAGTAATTGGTTAAGGGAACTTCAGCGGTCGGGATAAGAACATAGTCAGTATCTGCCAGTTCAAAGGTGTCTTCTTTGAATTTTGGGTATTGACCTGTCCCAAACATAGACTCATGATTGACCATATATGGCGGAATAACCTCTGTGTAGCCTTCTTTAGCGTGTTCATCCAGCATGAAGTTATAGATAGCCCGCTCTAAACGAGCTCCCAGTCCTTTGTAAAACAAAAACCGTGAACCCGTGACTTTGGCACCGCGTTCCCAATCTAAAATATCAAGATTTTCACCAATATCCCAGTGCGCTTTGATGTCAAAATCAAAAGCAGGCGGAGTTCCCCAGCGGCGAACCTCGACGTTTTCGTCTTCATCAGCTCCTAGAGGAACGCTCTCGTGAGGTGTATTTGGCAAAATGGTAATGATGGCATTTAGTTTTTCATCGATTTCAGCTAATTCAGCATCGATTGTTTTAATTTGAGCTGATAGCTTTTGCATAGCAGCAATCTGCTCAGAAACGTCTTCTTTATTGCGCTTCGCCTGTGCGATAGCAGCAGATGCTGTGTTGCGCTCGGCCTTAGCTTCCTCAGAACGGATGAGAAGAGACCGGCGTTTGCTGTCAAGGTCTTTTAGTTCTTGCAAGGTGTCCTCTTCAACACCGCGATTGACTAATTTTTCAGCGATACTGTCAAAATTATTGCGAATACGTTTAATGTCTAACATAAGTTAAGATACCAAGGGCGTAAAATCCGATAGAAAAGAGGCAAGCAGCAAAGTGTACTGGTACACTGGACGGCATATCTTTTTTGGGATTCAGCCCGGGTTCAGTTAAGCATAGCTGCTTAACCAAACTTTCCTTTCTATTTTAATAAAAAAACACAGATAATGACTTGCTGGAGCGCCTTAAGCGCGGTTCCATCCAGCTTCACATTCTGTGCTCTTAATTACGGTAATAAAAAATATCACGGTAGAATTTCACATGGTCTCTTTACCTGCTCGCAGCAGCCGCAGGCTTTCTGAAAAAGATTCGATGCTACTTATCCGTTGTTTTCATTATACAAGATTTAAAATAGAATGTAAATATGGAAGTTTAGAATTCTCTTGTTCAGAATCATTAATTTTATGAAATTACTTTAACAAAATATCTCAAATTTAAAACAATTTTCCCTTTGCCTGTTTCCTGTGTTAAAATAGTAAAACGATGAAAGAAAAGATTAGAGAAAACAGACAGTCACACTATAATTCTGGCATCGATTTTCTTCGTATTTTTGCAATGTTTATGATTGTTGTTACCCATGTTCTGGGGAAAGGCGGCATTCGCTCAACTGTAGAAGAGGATTTTGATCCTTATTATTTTGTGACATGGAGCATTCAAGTGCTGGCTTACAGCGCGGTTAACTGCTATGCCTTAATCAGCGGTTATGTTGGTGTTCATTCACGCTATCGCTATTCGAAGTGCCTTTCTTTATGGCTGCAAGTCTTCTTTTATACAGTTGCTTTTACTGCAATTTTTACATTCTTGCAAAAACCGGTAACCTATCATGACTGGATTGAGGCTTTCTTTCCTATAATCACAGGGCAGTATTGGTATGTGACAGCTTATTTTGGGCTCTTAATTTTTATGCCCATCTTGAATCTGGCTTTAAAACGACTGAGAACAAAAGATTTAAAGCATACGGTCATTTTGGCAATTGTCTTTTTTTCTGTGCTTCCGGTTTTGTTTAATACGAAGGTGGATGAGTTTTCCTTTGCCAAGGGCTTTAGTATGAACTGGCTGATTGTTCTTTACATTATCGGGGCCTATTTGCAGCGGCTTGATTTAAAACATTTATTCAGCCGCAGACTGATACTTCTGATTGCCCTGACGGCCATGGCCGCAACGCTCGCTGCTAAACTGCTCATTGGTGATATTTGGTACTGGTACACCTCACCGACACTTCTTTGTGAAGCCTTAGCTATTTTCATCTTCTTTGCGACTTTAGATATAAAAAAGGACAGCCGTTTTTTCAAGCTGATCAAGGTGCTGGCTCCGACAACACTGGGAGTTTATCTGTTTCACCTCAATCCTTTGATGGTTCGCTTTTTCTTGGAAGATGGTTTTGAATCATTCGTTGCAGCTCCTATTTGGCTCTTTCCTTTTCTGATTTTAGGAACGGCTTTTCTTATCTATGTGGTCTCTACGGTGGTTGAGATTTTGAGGATAAAGCTGTTTGATATGCTGAATCTGCAACGCTTTATCATGAAAATAGACAGTTGGCTGCCTTTTGGAGACTATGATAACTAAAAAGAGTCTTGGACAAAAAAGTCCAGACTCTTTAGCATTATTCCAGATTTACCAGATTGACGCAGTGGTTGGGAGTAAAACTTGTCGGCTTAGCCGACTTAGTCTTACCCCTGCACAGTTATTAGATGCTTTAGCACCACTGAACCACTGCTGGTTTTTGTCCCACTCTCTTTTCATTGCCTTATTCATAAGAAATAGGCTTAATTGTTTAATTCTTAGCCGCTTTGTTTTTTCTGCTGAAACGCGAAGCGATTTTTTGAATGAGGCTGGGATACCTCACAACCTTGTCGTTGCCGATATGCTGGCGGGATATTTTTAAGATTTTACCTGAGTCAGATGATGCAAAGAGAAATTTCCCCTGGTCAGTAACGATTTCAAAATGCCGGCTGACTTTTTTTCGGCTGACATTGGCGCCCATTTCAATGATGCTTGTCCAAGGAATCTGAATGAAGTGCTCGACATTGGCATCGTTGTAAAATTCAAAGGCGCGATCGCCTAAGAGAAATTTACCGACTTTACCGCCGATGCCCAGATAAGAAACCCCTTTGCCTGTATATTCTACTTTTGTATTGATTGATTGTGCCATAATATACT
The DNA here is from genome assembly GCF_058314475.1 of Streptococcus sp. ELY_90. NCBI lineage: Bacteria > Bacillati > Bacillota > Bacilli > Lactobacillales > Streptococcaceae > Streptococcus > Streptococcus sp. ELY_90. The sequence goes on along the minus strand of NZ_JBZFUJ010000005.1, from coordinate 75,534 downwards.
CCTGAATAATATGTTTTATTATATCAAAAAAAAATAGGCTTAAGCTATTTCAGATAGCAAAATAGCGATAATCAGTTATAAAGCTGAGGCCTTCTGACTGAGCAGCTCAGCTTTTGAGCAGCAAAAAACTCCCCTGTGAGCTCAATGAAACTTTTCACTGCCGCGATTAGGGGAGTAGGTCTGCAAAACTCTAAAGAATTTTCAGTAGTAAAACAGCTTAATCTTACATCAATCCAATGACATGGGCTACGATACCAACGATAAAGAGTCCGATGATGATTGTGATTGGAGAAACTTTTTTCTTAAGCAGCCACATACACAAGAAGGTAAGAAGCAAGCCCATCAGACCTGGGATCAAAGAGTCCAGCTGACCTTGCAGGGTGTTTACTTTGTCCTGTGTTAAGCTGAGGCCGTCTGCTACCTGACCGAGGATCTTTTGCAGTTGAGAGCCTGAGACACTGCCGTTAGGAAATTCAATATAAGCTCCTTTGGCAAGTGGTGTTGATGGAAGACCTACAGTAAATTTAATAGATACCCAACGTTCTACTAAGGCTGCTAGGATGAACATACCTAAGATAGAAGCCCCTTTGGTAATATCTTTAAGAATACCGCCGGAGAGGTCTTTTGTAATTTCAGAACCTGCTCTGTAACCGAATTCTTGTGTGTACCACAAGAAGGCCATACGGATAATATTCCAGCCAAAGAAGAAAATGATTGGACCAAGGATGTTGCCTGAAGATGCAATAGATGCACCGAGGGCACCGAGGATAGGACGAATGGTAAACCAGAAGACCGGATCACCGATACCGGCTAAAGGTCCCATCATACCGATTTTAACCCCTTGGATAGCGGCATCATCGATTTCAACACCGTTAGCACGTTCTTCTTCCAGAGCGAGGGTAACCCCCATAATAGGAGCAGCTACGTAAGGGTGGGTATTAAAGAATTCCAGATGGCGTTCCAAAGCAGCAGAACGCTCTTCTTTTGATGTATAAAGTTTTTTGATGGCGGGGATAAGTGCGTAAGCCCAGCCCAAGTTTTGCATCCGTTCATAGTTCCAAGAACCTTGCAGGAAAGTGGAGCGCCACCAAACTTTACGACGATCAGATTGTGTTAATTGAATTTTTTCTGCCATGTTAATCGCTCCTTTCTAGTAGTCTTCTAAGATGTCGCCGATTGGATCTCCGGAACTGCCGGCTGAACCACCGTTACCGGAACCGCCTTGTTTTGAAAGGTTGAGGTAAATAAGAGCCATAGCAACACCAATTGCACCAAGAGCGATTAAAGTTAGATCGCTAAGGGCAGCGAAGACAAAACCGAGAACGAAGAACGGCCAAACTTCACGAGTTGCCATCATGTTGATAACCATAGCATAACCAACGGCAACAACCATGCCACCGCCGATTGTCATACCATCTGCCAGCCAGTCAGGAATCGCATTGAGCATTGATTGTACAGTTGATGTAGGAAGAGCGAGCAGAAGGGCTGCGGGAACAGCGATACGAAGACCTTGCAGGAGAAGAGCAGTGAAATGGGCACGTTCTACCCCAGCGATGTTACCATTTTTAGCGGCCGCATCAGCACCATGAACGATTGCGACGGAAAGAGTCCGGACGATCATGGTAAGGGCAAGTCCGGCAACAGCCAATGGTACGGCAACAGCAGTTGCGACACCGATACCGCGCTGGCTAAAGTTACCGCCTTTTATCATGATGATAGCGGCAGCAGTTGCAGCTAAAGCGATATCCGGTGCAACCGCTGCACCGATATTTGCCCAGCCGAGAGCAATCATTTGAAGTGAGCCACCTAGGATAATACCTGCTTCAAGATGGCCTGTCACCAAACCGATCAATGTACATGAGACCAGTGGTTGGTGGAATTGAAATTGGTCGAGAATACCGTCCAGCCCTGCGAAGAAGGCGACGATAACGACTAAAATCATAGAAATAATAGAAATATCTGACATGTTTCTACATCCTTCCTTTTTGATTAAGTTATAAGTGAATTGATAAGGACGACGAGAAGATAACGGGTCTGTTTCAAAGAACAGTCACCTTATCTTTACTGTACGTGAGCTTTTTCAATGAGTTCAAACAAGTCTTTTTGAGTGTCGTTTGGCACCTTGCGAACATCAAACTTCACGCCTAAATCGCGGAGTTTTTCGAAGGTTGCGACGTCATCTTTATCCATGGAAATAACATTGTTGACCATTGTTTTTCCGGTTGAGTGAGCCATTGAACCGATGTTTAATTCTTTGATCGGCACACCGCCTTCGATCGCTTCAAGAGCTTCTTGAGGTGTTTCAAAGAGAATCAGGGCATGTGTATTGCCAAAACGTGGATCTTTGGCTGCTTCAATCAATTTCTTAATTGGAACAACATTGGCTTTAACACCGCCTGGTGCGGCTTGCTTGATCAGACCTTTGCGCAGCTCGTCTTTTGCTACGGTGTCAGATGCTACGATGATACGATCAGCCTTAGAAGCCGGTGTCCAGTTGGTAGCGACCTGTCCATGTAAAAGTCGTGTGTCCACGCGGGCAAGGTTGATCTTGAGCTTACCATCACCAATAACCGTTCCTTCGGGGATGGCACCTTGAGGCGCCACGCTTGCAGCAGCGGCAGCAGGTGCTGCGTCTTTGGGCTGCAGCTCTTCAGGGAGGGCTTTGACACCGTCCTTAGCCTCTTTGATAATATTTGCAGCTACCTTTTCAACCCCGGCAGACGCATCCATCATGCGTTCTGTATAGGCTTGAATCAGCATAGGCAAATTGAGTCCGGTGATGATTGCAAATTTACGGTCAGGATTTTCTTCCATGACACGGCTGGCCTGATTAAATGGAGAACCGCTCCACAAGTCAGCCAGAACTAAAATCTCATCATCCGCATCGAATGCAGCAATTGCATCGTTGAATTTGGCATAAAGGTCATCAGGTCCTTCACTTGGCATGAAAGTCACAACTTGAACTTTCTCTTGATCGCCAAAGATCATAGAACCAGATTGATGAATACCAGCGGCAAACTCACCATGACTGGCGATAATGATTCCGATAGCCATTCTTGTTCTTCCTCCTTATAAAAATTTTTTCTCAATTAAAAAGAATAATGCTCCTTGGATCAAGTCACAAAATTCTCCTTTGTTAAAGAAATTTAAGAACATTATTATTGTAAAACGTTTTCATGAAAAAAGCAATAGCTTTTTTATAAAAAAAGGCAAAAAACGGCAAAAAACAGCAAAACTGCCCATTTTACACGGGAAAAAATTTTCAGAAAAAGACAGTGTTAATTTTAATTTTGCCAGAATTTGCCAGAAATAGTGGCAGATAATGACAGATTTTAAAACTCCAGACCGTCAAAAAAAGCTGAAGACATAGCCCCAGCTTTTTGTATTGCTTAAAAAGATTACTCTTCTTCTTTTCCGGCCAGTGTTCTTGCTTTTTGGATAGCGTAAAAATACAGAACAATATAGGCGGCTTGAATCAAGAGCGCAATGACTGACAATTGGTTGAAAATCACGAAATAAACGATGTTAAAGGTTGACAGTATAATCCCTAAATAATAAGGAATTGAGCTGACAGACTGTTCTTGCTTTAATTTTGATAAATTGATGAAGCAAAAAACAGCGATAGCGATATTGATAATAAGCGTGACAACAGTAATCATAATGGCTGTTGATGTGATGGATTGTTTGAGGGCAGCTAACTGCTCTGCGGTTAACTTGTATTGATCAATTTTTCCGCTTTGAATAGCTTGGCGCAGGGAAAAAGCGCCAAGTATGCCCCAAAGTCCTAAAATAATGCTCAAGGTATTGAGAACAGCAACGACAATTGTGCTGGTTTTCAGCGACTGCCTCACTTTTTCGTATGATACCATATAAACCTCCTAAAAATAAAAAAGCCTGTGTCTTATGACACAAGCCTATTTTAACATAAAGTAAAGCTGTTGAAAATAGATGAAAAGGGCATTTTGCAGTCTTTCAGACTGTGTTTGCAAAAATACATTGCCATGATCATTTTGTCCTAAAAATAAGTAAGCTACTTTTTAAAGAAAATCTCAAAATCAGCTTGTGACAGACCGATCATAGGGTCGATAGTCAGCAGATTGTTTTCGGTCAGGATGAAGGCATCTTTTTTGGGAACCTGCAGGTTTTCACCGCCTTGTTCCGTCTTCTCCAAGACTGCCGAAATTTGCTTAGTTTCCGGGACTTTAAATCGTTGGACAAGATAGGTCCGGCGCACGGTTCCCTGATTCTTAACGGCATAATCAAAGGCTGCTATTTCACCCAGCATTATCAGTTTGCTTTTGGCGCGTGTAATGGCGGTATAAATGAGATTGCGCTGCAGGAGCCGTCCTCCTTGACGCGTGATGGGAAGAATAACGACTTTAAACTCGCTGCCCTGAGATTTATGGATGCTCATGGCATAGGCCAGTGTGATCTTGATCCAGTCACTGCGAGGATAGGAGACTTCTGTGCCTTCAAAGTCAATGACAATTTCGTCCTGCTTGGATTCAGTGTATTTTGCAGGCATCAAATCAGTGATGTAGCCGATATCGCCGTTAAAAACATTGATTTCGGCATCATTGACCAAATGAAGAACTTTGTCACCCTTGCGAAAATGCAGGTCATTGAACTGAAATTCCTGCCGTCCGGCTAAGGGATTGAGGAGCTCCTGCATCAATGTGTTAAGGTTGTTAATGCCTGCCTGTCCGCGGTACATAGGAGCCAGAATTTGAACGCCCTGGGCAGCAATGCCGCTTTTAAGAGCAGCTTTGACAATCTTAGTTATCATTGGAGGAATGTGGCTGCTCTGTGCTTCAAAATAAGAACGATCCGCTTTTTTTTCTGTAAAATCAGGAGGAAGAATGCCCTGCCGAATTTGGCTGGCCAAGGTGACAATCGTTGAATCCTCAGACTGTCTGAAAATCTTGGTTAGTGAGACCTGCGGCAGCGAGCTGATTTTCAGTAAATCAGCCAGCACCTGTCCCGGACCGACAGAAGGGAGCTGATCACTGTCACCGACAATAATAACCTGTGTGTCTGATGCGATAGCGCTGAACAGCTGATTGGCCAGCCAGGTATCTACCATGGAAAACTCGTCAATAATAATCAAATCACAGTCCAAGAAATCTTCGAGCGCCTGATAGTCGCTGTCGCTGTTTAAACCCAGATGGCGGTGAATCGTCGCACTGGGAAGACCTGTTAATTCGTTCATGCGTCTGGCTGCCCGGCCGGTTGGCGCAGCCAGAATAATAGGAATATCGCTGCTGTCAAGATCAATATTATGAAGACTGGCATAGGCTTTAATGATGCCGTTAATGACCGTTGTTTTTCCTGTTCCCGGTCCGCCGGTCAAAAGAAAGACTTTGTTTTGCAGCGCTTTTTGGATAGCTTCTTTTTGAGTGGCGTCATAGTGAATAGTGAAGTCTTCCTGAACATGTTTGATTTCAGCTTCAATATCTGTATCGTTGACAGGTTTTTGCAGCGGCTGTTCAAGAATACGGGAGAGGTGCTTTTGAATACCAACTTCCGCATAGAAAAGCGTATTATCAAAGATTTTAGTGTCAATATTCTGCACCTTATCCTCGGCAATCAGTCGGCTCAGCTCCTCAGCCACCTGACTGGGATCAAGTTCGATTTGTCTAGCTTCTTCAAGAATAAAAATGGCCTTTTCCAGCAATTCTTTAGCTTCAATGTAAGTGTCTCCCTGATTGATGGAGGTTTCCAAAAGAGTATGGACTAAAGCTGCACGAAAACGCTGGGGAGCATCACTTTCAATTCCCAGCTGCTCAGCTAACTGGTCCGCCAGTTTAAAGCCGATTCCCTGAATGTCCTCAACCAGCTGATAGGGATTTTCATTGATGATATCCAGACTGTCTTCTCGGTAATGATCAAAAATCTGGACGGCAAGTTTAGTGCTTAAACCATATTCCGCCAGCTTGGCCAGGATTTGTTCGGTACCGTAATTGATTCGCAGCTTGCTGACGAATTTTTCCCGGTTGACTTTAGAGAGACCGGCGATACTGCTTAGTTTGCTGGGATCTTTTAAAATTTTATCAATGGGTTCGTCACCGTAAAGCTGGATAATTTTTTCAGCAGTTTTTTTTCCGATGCCCTTGAAATGTTCGCTGGAAAAGTATTTAATCAAGCCGGCAGAAGAAGGTTTAGCGCGCTCGTAGCGCTCGACCTTCAGCTGTTCGCCGTATTTGGGGTGCTGGGTCAACTCTCCCCAAAAGGTGTAATTTTCTCCTTCGATCACATCGGCAATGGTTCCGGTGACAATAATTTCAAAGTCATCAAAATCACTGTCGGTATCATCAATTTCCAGAAGAATAATCTTAAAAAAATTACTGGCATTTTCGAAAATGACACGTTCGATAGTGCCTGAAAAATAATAGGTCATAGCAGTTCCTTATAAAAAATCGAGAGCGGAAATAACCTCAAAGCTGTCTGAGTTTTCCTGCTCCCGTTTAGTTGAAAGTCTTCTTATTTATTTGAAATAAAACGGACAGCGTTGAGCGGCCAGAAGCGGAATTTCACTTCTCCCACCAGCTTATCCTTGGAAAAAGTTCCGACTTGGCGGCTGTCTTTGGAGACAATGCGGTCATCGCCCAAAAGAAGATAGCGGTTTTTGGGCACTTTAATGGTAAAGCTGGCATTTCCTTGGCTGTCCGTTGTAAATGCGGTGGATTTTGAAGCCAATTCTTGGAAATAGGGATTGTAAGAATAAGTATTGTACAGTCTGTCCGCAGCGAATTTTTTCTTATACTGTTTCAGATAGGTTTCATCCGCTTTTTTACCGTTGATAGAAAGCATGTCATTTTCATAGGTGATAGTGTCGCCGGGCATACCGATAACACGTTTTACGATATGCTTATTACCTTCAGTGGCAACGACAATATCAAAGTGTTCAATAGATGCTGTTTTCACAACGATAAGATGTTCTCCGTCAGCCAAAGTAGGGTCCATCGAGTGGCCGTCTACCTGAACAGGGAACCAGACAAAGAGACGCAAGAGTCCGAAAACGATCAAGAAGGACAAAAGGAGTCCCCATTCTTTTAAAAAACTTTTCATGATACCATCCTTATTATTTTAGTAATTGATAGGCTTTTTCTGTATTTTTGAAATGGAGCTTGGCTGTATGCCTGAGCCCGTCTTCTCCATAAACTTTTAAAATCTGACTGGCTGTCCTATCAGATTGGGAACCTGCACCGCTGGGCAGATTAAAGCCGATTTCCTGACTTAAAGCAGCAAGATTGTCTAAAAAGAGCTTGCGGGCAATGATAGAACTGACAGCGACTGCCAGATATTTTCCTTCTGCCTTTTCTTCCAGACTGATAGGGTTGGAAAAACGATTGGCCTCATGCTTCACATATTTTTGATAATTATTGAAGCTGGTGAAGGCATCAATAACAATTTTATCAGGTGCGGCTCCTTCTTTCAAAAGCAGAAAGATGGCTTGATTGTGCATGGCTACCTTAACAGAAACTGCATTGTGCCTGTGCTTGGGACCTACTGCCTGATTGTATTTTTGAGGCGTCAGAAGCAGTGCCTTATGCGGTATTTTTTCCTCTAATAAGGGCGCAATCTGGCGAATTTTAGCATCTGTCAGATTCTTAGAATCATCTACGCCTAACTTTTTTAGAAAGGGACCGTCAGAGGACCGGACAAAACTAGCAACCACTGCCAAGCCGCCAAAGTAAGACCCGTTTCCCACTTCGTCAGAACCAATGAAAGAAAGATTTTTGCTGCTTTGCTCATCTTGATGGGCAGGCTCGGCCTGAAAACCTAAAGTGTGAGCAGTTTCTGAAATGTTTTTTCCTTGGAAAACAACCTTGCCTGAGGTGTAAATCAGGATTGTAGTCTCTTTAAACTTGGCAGCAAAACGAACGTAAGAATTGCTGTTTTGAATGCGAAAGCTACTGAGTTTTTTGATCAGGTCTTGGACAGCCTTTTCATCGAGCTTCAGAACAAAAGTATTCATAAAATATATTTTAGCATAAAAAAGCAAATCTTTGGAATATTCTAATGTGATATGGCTGATAAAAACGCGATTAAAATTTTTGTAAAAAATTTTTAAAGGAAAAAATCTTCTGTTTTTCCTGCCTGAAAGGGATTTTGGGAGAGAAATTAAAAATTCTCTAATTTACGAAAAAAAGATTTTACGCTATAATAAAATTCGAGGTGGACTTATGACAAGTAAAAATCGTTACAAATTCACGTTTGGTGAAAAAACATTAACCCTGACAACCGACAAAGACAATCTCTTTATGGAAGAGATTGAACGGGTTGCGAAAGAAAAATATGATGCCATTAAAGAAAAATTGCCTCAGGCCGATGATGAAACGATTGCCATCTTGATGGCTATCAATGCCTTATCGACCCAGCTCAGCCGAGAAATTGATTTTGATAAAAAAGAAGAAGAGCTGGAAAAATTCAGAACGAAGGAACTGTCTATTTTGAAAGGCCGGGCACAGCGAAGCGGAGATAAAAAATGATATCGCTTTTGATTCTCTTGCTTTTAGCTTGGAATTTTTATATTGGCTATCACCGCGGTATTATCTTACAGACTTATTACTTTACAGCCAGTCTGATTTCGCTGGGAATCGCTGCAGCATATTACAAACCTCTGGCTCAAGTGCTGACACTTTGGGTGCCCTATACTAATGCCAGTGAAGGGGCATCTGTCACTTTTTTCAGTTCAGTAGGTTTGTTTGAATTGGATCAGGTATTTTATGCGGGCTTGTCCTTTTTTAGCCTTTATGTTTTGGCTTATCTGATTTTTCGCCTGCTTGGTATTTTTGTGCACTTTGTCAGGCTGGATCGTTTTGAGAGACCCGTTTTTGCCTGTGTCAGCGGCGGTTTAGCCGTTTTGGTGACCATGCTGTCATTCAATCTCTTTTTCAGCATTTTGGCAACTATACCTGTCGATGCGGTCCAGAATTTTCTGGCAGGAAGCTGGGTGATTCGTCTGTTGATTAATTTTCCTTTGCTTTCATGGATGGTCAATCATTTTTGGATAGCTGCTGTATTAAAGTGAGGTTCGGCCTCGCTTTTTTACTGCGGTTTTTAGTGTCCGGCATTTTGCTGCATTGTGGTATAATAAGGCCATGAATACAAAGATTTTAACGGCCTTGGAATTTGATAAGGTAAAAAAACAGTTTGCCGGTTTTCTGCAAACCGAGCAGGGACAAACAGAACTAGACAGCTTACTGCCGATGGCTGATAGGGCTAAGATAGAGCGTTCTTTTGAAGAGGTGGCAGATGTTGAGCAGATTTATCAGGAATACGGCTCTTTTGGGCTGGGACACAGTCAGGATATTTCTGAGAGTTTGCGCCGCTTAGAATTGGGAGCTGATCTCAATATTCAAGAACTCCTTGCCTTTAAGCGGATTTTACAGCTGTCGGCTGAAATGAATGACTTTTACGATAACTTAGAGAATGTTTCATTAACCGCTTTGAATCGTGTGTTTGAAAAAATTGAGCGTTTTCCTGATCTGCAAGGAAGCCTGCAGGCGATTAATGACAGTGGTTTTATCGAGGATTTTGCCAGCCCGGAATTAACGCAGATTCGTCACAAAATTCAGCAAAATGAGCAGCAGGTTCGTCAGATTCTTCAGGAAATGTTAAAAAAACAAGGTGACTTGCTGGCTGAAAACCTTATTGCCAGCCGCAGCGGCCGCAGTGTTTTGCCTGTCAAAAACACTTATCGCCACCGGATTGCAGGTGTCGTTCATGATATTTCGGCTTCCGGCAGCACGGTTTATATTGAACCCAGAGCTGTTGTCAACCTCAATGAGGACATGACACAGGCGCGTGCTGATGAACGCCACGAAATGATGCGGATTTTACAGGCCTTATCGGACAGGCTGCGCCCTGAGACAGCTGCCATCAGAAATAATGCTTGGCTGCTGGGGCATCTTGATTTTGTGCGTGCCAAGTATCTTTATATGAGAGAGTATCAAGCGTCTATTCCCAGCTTGACTGTTGACAAAACCATTCAGCTGCTGGGCGTCCGCCATCCTCTTTTAACGCATCCGGTCGCTAATGATTTGCATTTTGGCACGGATACAACCGCCATCTTAATTACCGGCCCCAATACAGGCGGTAAGACGATTATGCTGAAGACACTGGGAGTAACTCAACTTATGGCTCAGTCAGGCCTTCCGATTCCGGCTGATCAAGGGAGCAAGACAGCTGTCTTTAAAGAAATATTTGCTGATATCGGTGATGAACAGTCCATTGAACAAAGTCTGTCGACCTTTTCAAGCCACATGACGCATATCGTTGATATTCTGCAGACCGCTGATAAGGACAGCTTGGTACTTTTTGATGAACTGGGCGCTGGGACAGACCCGCAAGAAGGTGCAGCCCTAGCCATGAGTATCTTAGAGCACCTGCGTCTGTCGGATATCAAGACAATGGTGACCACACACTATCCTGAACTTAAGGCCTACGGTATTGAGTCGGATTATGTGGAAAATGCCAGCATGGAATTTGATATGGTAACGCTGAGTCCTACCTATCATTTCATGCAGGGAGTGCCAGGGCGTTCCAACGCCTTTGAAATAGCCCGACGTCTGGGTCTGTCAGAAATTATTGTTTCAGAAGCCGAAAATATGACAGATACAAACTCTGATGTCAACCGGATTATTGAACGTTTGGAAAATCAGACCATTGAAAGCCGCAGGCGTCTGGACAATATTCGTGCGGTTGAACAGGAAAATCTCAAGTTTAATCGTGCTGTCAAAAAACTTTATAATGAATTTTCACATGCCAGAGATAAAGAATTGGACAAAGCAAAAGCTCAGGCTCAGGATATAGTTGATAAGGCTTTGGCAGAAAGCGACAGCATTCTCAAAAACCTCCATGCTAAATCACAGCTTAAACCCCATGAAGTCATCGAAGCCAAAAGGCAGCTTAAAACCTTGGCGCCTGATATTGATTTATCTAAAAACAAGGTCTTAAAAAAGGCTAAGAAAAAACGAGCAGCCCGGGTAGGAGATGATATCATCGTCAGCAGCTACGGACAAAGAGGAACTCTTGTCAAGCAGCTTAAGGACGGCCGCTGGGAAGCTCAGGTCGGACTAATCAAAATGACTTTGCAAGAAAGTGAATTTGATTTAGTGAAAAAAGACAGTGCCAAGAATCCTCAGAAAAAACACGTTCAGGTGGTCAAAAAAAGTTCTCAAAAGGCTCCCCGTGCTCGGCTTGATCTGCGCGGTAAACGTTATGAAGAGGCTATGCAGGAGCTGGATGAGTTCATTGATCAGGCACTGCTCAATAATATGGCTCAGGTAGATATTATCCATGGAATTGGAACAGGGGTTATCCGAGAGGGTGTCACCAAGTATCTGCGCCGCAATAAAAATGTTAAAGAATTCGGTTATGCCCCTCAAAATGCGGGCGGTTCAGGAGCAACAATCGTTACCTTCAAATAGCGTAGCAAATATTAGGCAAATGATATCTTTTAGTGTAGAATAGGCTTATAAAAAACAATGGAGGAAAAACACTATGACAAAAGCAGTCACAGATACAACCTTTGAAGCAGAAACAAAAGACGGTCTTGTTCTTGTTGATTTCTGGGCAACTTGGTGCGGTCCTTGTCTCATGCAGGCTCCCATCCTTGAACAGCTTTCAGAAGAACTGGACGAAGACGAACTCAAAATTGTCAAAATTGATGTTGATGAAAATCCTAATACAGCACAGCAGTTTGGCATCATGAGCATTCCAACGCTTCTCTTTAAGAAAAACGGCGAAGTTGTTAAACAAGTAGCCGGTGTTCATACTAAGGATCAGCTTAAGGCAATTGTAGCCGAGCTTGGTTAATGAGCTGTATTGCTATCAGTAAAGAAAGATTGAGACGAAAGTCTCGATCTTTTTAGTTTATCTTTGTAACTTAATTTCATAAAAATAACACCCTAATCGTTAGATTTTGTGTCCAACTTTTGGGGTGCAGGTCATTTCTCAGAGCTCTTTTTTAGGAGATTTTACCGCAGTCGTAGACCTTCAGGCCGTACGAATACGTATGCAACAGCTACTGTCAGCTTAAACGGCAAAGCCGTGAGAAGATGACTAGCAGCCACTGCTATGAAAAAGATACGCTCACTGTTTGAGCTTTAGCTCCTTACAGTGATGGGTACCGAGCCATGTTTGGTGAAAATTTTACATTAGTTGTTACTATTTTAACAGCAAAACAGCCCAACAAAAGTTGGGCCGTTTTTAGGAGATTTATGAAAAAGAAAAGTTTTGGGAATCCTATTGCTAGGATGACTCTAGTATAGAGGTGCTTCCTTAAGACAGGCTTAAAGAATTCTTTCAGAAAGCTTAAATAACATTTTTTAGTCAGTCAAAGAACATTTCTGAGATGATTTTGCAGGGACAGGCAGGTGATTTTAATATTTTTTGGAGTCTATCGTTTTCAAATAGGCTTCTATCATTTTTTTCTGAGGTGTCGCCATGGGAAAACGGTCAAACTCTTTAGCAGAAACCCAGCGAAGCTCATGTTTGGCTGGCAGACTGTCGCTTGCCGTGAATCCTTCTGTCAGCTCAATTTGCCATTTTTGATGGCTGAAAGTGTGTTTAACAGTTTTAAAAACCTTATCAGACCAATCAACTGTCAGCTGATAATCCTCTGTAAAAATCTGTTTTTGCGACTGCGTTTCTAAAACAGTGGCTTCATCATTTTCAAAGAGATTCAGCTGCCGGCTGATAAAGTCCGTTTCCAGAAGCGGAAATGTCCAAAAGCTTTCCAATAAACGCCCCTTATTATTTTTTTCGAGCAGGAAATCGCCCTTTTGGTTGCGGATGACAAAGGCCTGGATCTGCACGGGACGCGGCTTTTTCTTAGGCAGTTTAATCGGGTACTTGTCCATTGTCCCGTGGAGATAGGCAGCGCTGAAAGAGCGGACAGGACTTTCTTCCGGCCGTGGATTTTTGGCGGCTTCAATATCTGTTCCCAAGTCCATTAGCGCCTGATTAAAATCTCCGGGTCGCTTGGGATCAATGAGTATTTTGGTGATGGTTTGAAAAATCTTACGATTTTTAGGATTGCCAATATCATAGTCAACTTCAAAGAGCCTGGCCATCACCCGCATGACATTGCCGTCAACTGCCGGCTCTGGCAGGTCAAAAGCGATACTGGCAATAGCTCCGGCTGTGTAAGGACCGATTCCTTTTAGTTTAGCAATAGCATCATAAGTATTGGGAAAGTAACCGCCATGCTTTTCCATAATTTGCCGGGCAGCGGTCTGCATATTGCGCACACGGGAGTAATACCCCAAACCTTCCCAAGCTTTAAGTAATTGTTCTTCGGGTGCCTGAGCCAAATCCTGAATGCTTGGAAACCAGTCCAAAAAACGTTCATAGTAAGGGATGACTGTTGTCACCTGAGTTTGCTGGAGCATAATTTCAGAGACCCAGATGCAGTAGGGATTTTTTGTCCGGCGCCAGGGCAGATCACGCTTTTCCTGATCATACCAAGCTAATAATGTTTTTCTAAAGGAAGCAATTTTGTCTGCTTTCCACATTTTGATACCGTAATCATTTAAATCTAGCATAAAACTATTGTAGCAGATGCTGATTTATTTTCCAAAAAAGTCATATTTTTAATAGTTTTATCTTGACAAATGTAAGCGGTTACGATAAAATGAATTTAGAAAAAAGATAAGAAGTCATTAACAATAAGGAGGAATTCTTATGGTAAAATTGAATATCGCACGGTACAAAAACGGAGATTAAATATTTCTATAAACCATTAGTTTTTTGTTAAATAGGAGGTGGCGCTTATGTTAATGCTTGATGTAGGTCGCTATAAGAACGGTGACAAAGAATAGACGGTAGGCAGTAACTTTACAAATAATGTTTTATTGTAGATGTGATAAACAAGCAAGAGGACAGTTGAAGATTATAATCGGGATATGAAGAATAAACGACCAGAGACGATTGTACGAAAAAAAGAAGTTTTGGGTGGTCATTATTTAAAATCCTTACAAGTAAATGCTCGCGAGCAGAGTCCTCTGCTTTAATAAATAAGAATAAAGTTATGGTCGACAATCTAGGTAGATATTTAGGTTGGAGAGCTCAAAGACCTAGTAATTCTTAAATAGAATATTAAAGGAGGTCTACCATTTTAGAGATAAATCAGAAAGACTATGAAAATAGTGAATAACTCCTTGAAAATCAAAAAGTGCAAAGGAGAAGTCCAATGACACTTTGATTGTAAAAGCAGAAGGAACCCCGGCGATGAGCGTGTAAATCGTCGGGGTTTATTGTATGGGCTGAAGCGTGACTCTTATGATTAAGAATTATGAGAGTGAGAAAAAAGTGTCTAATTCTCGTCTAACTACTTGATCTCAAAGTAAATGATGGCATAAATCCCTATTAGGAGGCATTCTAAGAGACCAAGGCCGGCGTAAATATAGCGCACAGTTTTGCTGGGAGTTGTTGAACCAATTCTTGCTAAAGTTGAAAAGCTAGCTGATACAATAAGCATCACTATTATTGAAAGGTAAAGTTTTTTCATTACATTGTATGCCCTTATTCCCAATCTTCTAAAGTTCCTTTAAAACTTCTTATTATAATGGTGATATTTTAGCACTTAAACTTTTCCTAATCAACTTTAAATAGAAAAAGTAACTTAATTGACATAAGTTGAGAAAAGAGCGTGATTTTTGTTAATTAAATGTTTGAAAAGTTTAACAAATTAAAAGCTATTGGGTTTATAATACTTTTTCTTGCGGTATGAAAAATATAGTGGGATTTACGTATTGCAGAATGGAAATATTATTTTTCCTTGCATTTGTTCCATAATTTATGTATAATGGTATTTCGTGAGTATCCCTCACTTACTCATGGCAAAGACCGTGGGTCATTAGTCCAAAAGGAGGAAAAATCAATGGCAAAGTACGAAATTCTTTATATTATTCGTCCGAACATTGAAGAAGAAGCGAAAAACGCTTTGGTAGAACGCTTTGACGCTATCTTGACCGACAACGCTGCAACTGTTGTTGAATCAAAAGATTGGGAAAAACGCCGTCTTGCATACGAAATCCAAGATTTCCGTGAAGGACTCTACCATATTGTCAATGTTGAGGCTGAAGATGCCGTAGCTCTTGACGAGTTTGACCGTCTTTCAAAAATCAACGGCGATATTCTTCGTCACATGATCGTTAAACTTGACGCTTAAGAAAGTAGTGGTCGTTTATGATTAATAATGTAGTACTCGTTGGTCGCATGACTCGTGATGCTGAGCTTCGTTACACCCCAAGTAATCAAGCTGTTGCAACTTTCACGCTTGCGGTTAACCGTAATTTTAAAAATCAAAATGGTGAACGTGAAGCTGACTTCATTAACATCGTGATTTGGCGCCAGCAGGCTGAAAATTTAGCTAACTGGGCTAAAAAAGGCACTCTGCTTGGAATTACAGGCCGTATTCAAACCCGTAATTATGAAAATCAGCAGGGTCAGCGTGTTTATGTCACAGAGGTTGTTGCCGATAATTTCCAAATTTTGGAAAGCCGTGCTACACGTGAAGCTCAGTCTGGCAGCTATAATGCCGGCGGCAATTTTGGTGGAAGTAACTTTTCTGCCCAGCAGGATGCTTCACAATCGCAAACACCAAACTTCGGCAGAGATGAAAGTCCATTTGGAAATTCCAATCCAATGGATATTTCGGATGACGATCTTCCATTCTAATGGAACGAATACAAAAATATAAAGAGGAGAAAATACATGGCTCAACAACGTCGTGGCGGATTTAAACGCCGTAAAAAAGTCGACTATATCGCAGCTAACAAGATTGAATATGTTGATTATAAAGATACTGAATTGCTTAGCCGTTTTGTTTCAGAGCGCGGAAAAATTCTTCCACGCCGCGTAACAGGGACTTCAGCTAAGAACCAACGTAAAGTAACAACAGCAATCAAACGTGCTCGCGTTATGGCACTTATGCCTTTCGTAAATGAAGACTAAGAAAAAGAGAGTGATTTTTATCACTCTTTTTTAATACTGAATAACAGCTTCTCCAAAAGCGACGGTACCTGTCAGTGCAACGGATACGAGATCGTTGCTGCCGGCGTCGTGGCTGCCTGAATAAGAAATGGAGGCAAAAGGTGTGCTTGTTTTATTGACGATACGCCAGTTGCCGGGGATGCGGATATTGGTCTGACCAAAGGCGATATCAAGCCGGATTTCAGGAGAGTCTGTCATAAACTGTGCCTGCGTGAAATCAATTGACTGCTCGCCAAATTTCGTGTTGATGTAAACATTGGTTAGTTGCTTTGAGGTTACATAAGTAGTGTTTTCTGAAAAGAATGTCCTAAGATAGAGGTCGGTTTCATTGTCAATATAGTTGGCGCTTTTTTCATCGTCAAAATGGCGGTGCGATGTGCTTTTGCTTTTATAAGTGTAGGAGCTGCGGGGTCTAATCAGATTATGCAGCACGACACCGATAAGAACAAGACCTGCAAAGAGCGGACCGGTGGAGTAAGTGAAGTGGAAGAGATCTTTAAGGTAAATGCTTAAGAATCCCAATCCGATAAAGAATAAAACGAAATTATGGCTGCTGATTCCAAAGAAAGCAAAGAGCAGGGCTAAAACCAGCATGCCATCAAGAATCAGATGCAGAGCGGGAAAGAAAGCGATAACGATAAAATAAACAGCAAGCAGCAATAGCAGCAAATACCAAGAATATCCTTTTTTCATGATAAACTCCTTTTTCATAATTAATCTTTGTAATATTTTCGGAAAATCCAGGTTGTTTTGGCTGAATTTCTGAAGCTGATTTTTGGGGCGGACGAAAAAGATTTGTTGATGGCAGAAAACTCAAGACTGTTGGCAATCTGACTCTTACCGATTTGTTGGAAATAATCAGGCAGCAATTTCATGTTGTGATGAAACCAATATCTGTATGTGTAAAAAGAAAATGTCTTTTCCTGAAAATACCTTAACTGACTGATGATTGGAATTTAAGAGAATTTCCATCACACCAAGCAGCCGCCCTGTCATCAAAAATATATCTTGTCTCCATGTATTAACTATAGCATAAAAATTCCTAAAAAAGGCCACTTTCTTTCTAAGTGGTCATTTTTTATGTCTAAGCTGTTATATTCAGCGGTAAAAACTATTTTGCACTTTGCTGCGGAGCCAAAGCATTTTCGATGTTATATTTTTTCTTGAGAAGGTAGCGAATACCAAAAGCAATAGCTCCTAAAATAAGCAGTGTCAGTCCTGAGAGCTTAGGGTTGATTGCTGCCGGCAGCAGGCTTGATGCTGTATAGAGTACCATCCAAAAGAACATAAAGAGAATTAAAATGCCAAATGATTTCAAAAAACTCGGACGCTCTTCTTTAGGTTTTCCGGAATGCCGATAAACAAAGTAATAGCTTGCAAACATGACTGCACCGCCGCCAAAACCGATAAAGAGGATTGAGACGATGCCATAGCTTGGTGTTTGTTTGTTGAAGAAATTTAACAGCCCTGTTATTAAAGCGACGATGGCAAGAAAAAAGAGAGACGTATCCAGCCACATCAGCCAGGGATTGGTGTTTTTAGGAGCGGCTTTGTTTGCTCTGTCTTCATCATTTTCAATAAACTGAGCAGCCCAGACACTCGGAGCGCCAAGAAAAGAGCGGGCAGGGATTCCTTGCTTTTGCTTTTCCAAGATATCCGGCAGGTGTTCTTCGAGAATGGCTTTGATGTCTTCATCGGACCTACCTGCTTGGATTAATTGGTGAGTGACGATGCTGATAAATTCTTGATTTTTTTTGGTGAGGTTTTGTAAATCCATGGGTTAGAATTCTCCTGTTTATAAAAATCTAAGTAAAAATATAATGGGGAAAGGCAGGCTGCCACTTTCAGCAGCCGATTCGGCATTAAAGAATAGCTTATACCGCCCAGAATGGCCAATCGATATTATTTGACCCTCTGCACCAGTAAATGGGTAAGGCATAGCGCAGATAGCGGATGCCTTACCCATTTAGAACCATTTCTTCCTAATAAAGTAAATGACAACGATTGAACTCATGGCTGCCGCGATTAAAACGATATACCAGAAAGCGTGCTCCATACCATTTAGAGGCAGCCAGTTGTTCTGGAAGTTCATGCCGTAGGCAGAAAAGATAACGGTTGGTATATCAAGGGCCATGGTCATCAGCGCCAAAGTCTTCATAATGGTGTTTTGGTTGTTGGAAATGATGGAGGCAGAAGTTTCTGTCATAACATTAAGGACATTTTCATAAATACCCGCCATCTCAATCGCTTGCTGGGTCTCAATCAGGGTGTCTTCCAGCAAATCTTCGTCTTCAACATACTTTTTGAGACTGGATGTGCTGCCGGAGAGCTTTTTGACAATACGTTCATTGAGCTTAAGAGAAGCTCGCAGATAGACAATAGACTTTTCCAGCTCCATCATGTCAATCAGCTGCTCATTGCGTGTCGCTTTTTCCAGCTGTGCTTCAATTTTATCGCTTTGGCGATCGATCGAACGCAGGGCTGTCAGATAGAGTCCTGCGTTTCGGTAAAGAAGCTGAAAGACAAAGCGCGTCTTCATAAAAGTGTAAAAATTGCGGATCCGATGATTCAAGAAATTGTCAAAGAGTGTCAAAGGCTCTAAACAAGTCGTGATAACCGCTGTTTGAGTGACAATAATTCCCAAAGGAATCGTAATATAGTAACTGCGGCTGTTGCGCTCTTCGGATGTAGGAACGTCAACGATGATCAGTGTATAATTATCTTCTATGGAAATCCGGGATGTTTCTTCGACATCGAGCGGTGCCCGCAAGTCGGTGATATCAATGTTGAAATTTTCGGCAACCTGCAATGACTCTTCCTGGGAGGGGTTGACCAAATTAATCCAAGCACCCGGCTCGAATGTTTCAATTTCTTTGAATTCTGTTGCTGTTGAAAGAAACATTTGCTTCATGACAAGCCCTCCTCTTCATTTGATTAATGCATACTGTTTTATTATACTACATTTGAAACATTTTGGGGCAACTGATTCTTAAATATTTGATATAATAAGAAGATAATACTAGAGAGAAGGCTCAATTATTATGCAGGATAAATTAATTATTCACGGAGCGCGTGCTCATAATTTGAAAAATATTGACGTGGAGATTCCGCGCGATAAGCTGATTGTCATGACAGGTCTGTCGGGATCAGGAAAGTCAAGCCTTGCATTTGATACCATTTATGCGGAAGGTCAGCGCCGTTATGTTGAGAGTCTGTCAGCTTATGCCAGACAGTTTTTGGGAAATATGGATAAACCCGATGTGGATTCTATTGACGGTCTCAGCCCTGCCATTTCCATAGACCAGAAAACAACCAGCAAAAACCCGCGCTCAACTGTGGGGACAGTCACAGAAATCAACGACTACCTGCGGCTGTTATATGCACGGGTCGGTGTGCCTTACTGCAAAAACGGGCACGGTGCGATTACAGCTTCATCTGTGGAGCAGATTGTGGATCAGGTTTTGACTCTGCCTGAGCGGACGCGCATGCAGATTTTAGCTCCTATTGTCCGCCGAAAAAAGGGACAGCACAAGTCTATTTTTGAGCGTATTCAAAAAGATGGCTATGTCCGCGTGCGGGTTGACGGTGATATTGTTGATGTGGCAGAAGTACCTGAACTCTCCAAAAGCAAGATGCACAATATTGAAGTGGTTGTTGACCGCTTAGTACAAAAAGAGGGCATTCGCGGCCGGCTGTTTGATTCGATCGAAGCAGCTCTGCGCTTGGGTGACGGCTATGTTATTATTGATACGATGGATGGCAATGAATTAATCTTTTCGGAACATTATTCCTGTCCTGTCTGCGGCTTTACGGTACCTGAGCTGGAACCGCGCCTCTTTTCTTTCAATGCTCCCTTTGGTTCCTGCCCGACCTGTGATGGTCTGGGTATCAAATTGGAAGTGGACTTGGATTTGGTTATTCCGGATGAGTCCAAAACGCTGAGAGAAGGAGCGCTTGCCCCTTGGAATCCTATCTCGTCCAATTATTATCCAGAGATGCTTGAGCAGGCCATGACAGCTTTTGGCATTGATATGGATGTTCCTTTCAAAGAGCTGTCGGATGAAGCTAAAAATCTGATTTTATATGGCTCTGACGGCCGAGAATTCCATTTTCACTATGAAAATGAATTCGGCGGTGTCAGAGATATTGATATTCCTTTTGAAGGCATTGTCAGCAATATCAGCCGCCGCTATCACGAAACCAACAGCGACTTTACCCGCAATGTCATGCGCGGCTATATGAATGAGCTGCCCTGCGCAACCTGTCACGGCTACCGCCTCAATG
This sequence comes from Streptococcus sp. ELY_90, assembly GCF_058314475.1. Lineage (NCBI taxonomy): Bacteria > Bacillati > Bacillota > Bacilli > Lactobacillales > Streptococcaceae > Streptococcus > Streptococcus sp. ELY_90. The sequence continues at coordinate 55,245 of NZ_JBZFUJ010000005.1, read as the reverse complement.
ATCAGGCGCTCTGCGTGCGTGTGGGCGGTGAAGACGGACTGAATATCGGTCAGGTGTCTGATTTATCCATTGCCGATCATCTGAATTTACTGACGCACTTAGAGCTGTCAGATAACGAGAAAACCATTGCCACGCCGATTGTCAAGGAGATTAAAGATCGCCTGACTTTTCTCAACAATGTCGGGCTCAATTACCTGACGCTTTCGCGGTCGGCCGGAACACTTTCCGGCGGTGAAAGCCAGCGAATCCGTTTGGCAACCCAAATTGGTTCTAATTTGAGCGGTGTTCTTTATATCTTGGATGAGCCTTCGATTGGTCTCCACCAAAGAGACAATGACCGCCTGATTTCAAGCCTTAAGAAAATGCGCGATCTGGGCAATACCTTAATTGTGGTGGAACATGATGAAGATACCATGATGTCAGCTGACTGGCTGGTTGACGTAGGACCGGGGGCCGGCGCTGCAGGCGGAGAAATTGTAGCTTCCGGTACCCCTAAACAGGTTGCAAAAAATAAAAAGTCTATTACCGGACAATACCTGTCCGGCAAAAAGAAGATTCCTGTGCCGCTTGAGCGCCGCAGAGGAAACGGACGTTTTATTGAAGTGAAGGGAGCTGCAGAAAATAATCTGCAAAATATCAATGTTAAGTTTCCTTTAGGAAAATTCATTGCTGTAACAGGTGTTTCAGGATCCGGAAAGTCAACCCTTGTCAACAGTATTTTAAAGAAGGCTATTGCGCAAAAGCTTAACCGCAATTCTGAAAAGCCTGGGAAATACAAGTCCATTTCTGGCATTGAGCATATTGATCGTTTGATTGATATTGACCAAAGTCCTATCGGACGCACACCGCGGTCAAATCCGGCAACTTATACCGGTGTGTTTGATGATATCAGGGATTTGTTTGCTCAAACCAATGAGGCTAAAATACGGGGCTATAAAAAGGGGCGCTTCTCTTTCAACGTCAAAGGCGGACGCTGTGAAGCCTGCTCGGGTGATGGCATCATCAAGATTGAAATGCACTTTTTGCCGGATGTCTATGTGCCTTGTGAGGTCTGCCATGGAACGCGTTATAACAGTGAGACTTTGGAAGTTCATTATAAAGAAAAAAATATTGCACAGGTGCTGGATATGACGGTCAACGATGCCGCAGAATTCTTTGCTCCCATTCCTAAGATTGCCCGTAAGATTCAGACGATCAAGGATGTCGGCCTCGGCTATGTGACTCTCGGGCAGCCGGCAACAACCCTGTCAGGCGGTGAAGCGCAGCGGATGAAACTGGCCAGCGAACTCCACAAACGCTCCACCGGCAAGAGCTTTTACATTTTGGATGAGCCGACTACCGGTCTTCATACCGATGACATTGCCAGACTTCTGAAGGTTTTAGAGCGTTTTGTTGATGATGGCAATACGGTTCTTGTCATTGAGCATAATTTGGATGTTATTAAGACTGCAGATCATATTATTGACCTTGGTCCTGAAGGCGGAGTCGGCGGCGGTCAGGTTATTGCGACCGGCACACCGGAAGAAGTGGCCGGCATTCCTGCCAGCTTTACAGGTCAATATTTGAAAGGAAAATTAAATGAATAAGAGGCTGCTGAGATTTGAGGAAAAACTCTCTCAATCGCCGGCAGATGCTGTCTTGGTGACCGGGCAGAATAATATTTACTATTTGACCGGTTTTTGGGGAACTGAAGCGACTGTTTTTATCAGTCCTAAACGCAGAATTTTACTAACCGATTCCCGTTATACGCTGATGGCCAAACAATCCGTTTCAGGCTTTGATATTGTTGAGACGCGCTCAGCTCTGAGCAGCATTGCTGACATCATCAAGGCAGACGGCCTAAGAACAATCGGCTTTGACAGTCAGGTGACTTACAGTTTTTATCAGCAGCTGGAAGAAATTTTTGCCGGTTATCATCTGCATCCTATGACTGATTTTGTTGAAGAACTGCGTATGATTAAAGATGCTGATGAAATTAAAGCTGTTCGGTGCGCCTGTGCCATTTCTGATAAAGCATTCTTAGATGTGCTTGATTTTATCAAACCGGGTCAAACAACTGAGCTGGATGTAGCTAATTTCTTAGATTTTCGCATGAGAAAATATGGTGCAAGCAGTGTATCTTTTGAAACGATTGCGGCATCCGGCCATCGCTCTGCCATGCCCCACGGAGTAGCTTCCGATAAAGTTATTCAAAAGGGAGAGACGCTGACCCTTGATTTTGGCTGCTACTACCATCACTATGTGTCTGACATGACTCGGACCATTCATATCGGACAGGTCAGCGATCAGGAGCGGGAAATCTATGATATCGTGTTGACAAGCAATCAGGCTCTTATTGCTGCTGCTAAGGCCGGAGTGACTTACCGTGCTTATGATCGCATTGCGCGTGAAGTGATTGATTCTGCCGGATACGGAGCGTATTTTACGCATGGTATCGGTCATGGAATCGGTCTGGATATTCACGAGATTCCTTATTTCGGGAAATCTGATGAGGCTATTCAGGCGGGCATGATTCTGACCGATGAGCCCGGCATCTATCTTGAAAACAAATACGGCGCGAGAATTGAAGATGATCTTCTGATTACAGAAAATGGCTGCGAAGTTCTGACTCAGGCTCCGAAAGAATTAATTGTTTTATAGGAGAAAAGAGATATGACTGATAAAAAACGCCTATCCTGGCAAGATTATTTTATGGCAAATGCAGAGCTGATTTCTAAGCGTTCAACCTGCAACCGCGCTTATGTCGGAGCTGTGCTGGTAAAAAACAAGCGCATCATTGCCACAGGCTACAATGGCGGTGTGTCTGACACTGATAACTGTGATGAAGTCGGCCACCAAATGGAAGACGGCCACTGTATCCGAACGGTTCACGCTGAGATGAATGCGCTCATTCAGTGTGCTAAAGAGGGCATTTCGACCAACAATACTGAAATTTATGTCACGCATTTTCCTTGTATCAACTGCACTAAAGCGCTCCTGCAGGCAGGAATAAGCAAGATTACCTATAAGACTGCCTATCGTCCTCACCCTTTTGCGATTGAGCTTTTAGAGGCCAAAAATGTTCCTTATTTTCAGCACGATGTACCGGAAATTCATCTGGGTCAGCAGGAAGAGAGCAGCTCAGAAAACATTTGAGAATGCCGGGACATTATGGTAAAATGAGATGATAATATTTTATAAAGAGGTATAGAAAACATGATTGAAGCAAGTAAGCTCAAGGCTGGCATGACTTTTGAGACCAATGATGGTAAATTGATTAAAGTGCTTGAAGCCAGCCACCATAAACCAGGTAAAGGCAACACCGTTATGCGCATGAAACTGCGTGATGTCCGTACGGGTTCAACCTTTGATACAACTTACCGTCCGGAAGAAAAATTTGAACAGGCCATCATCGAAACACGTCCTGCTCAATACCTTTATCAAATGGATGATACGGCTTATTTCATGGATACAGAAAACTATGAGCAGTATGAAATTCCGGTTGCTAATGTAGCAGAAGAATTGAAATTCATTTTAGAAAATTCAGAAGTTAAAATTCAATTCTACGGTACAGAAGTTATCGGAGTTACTATCCCGACAACTGTTGAACTGACAGTTACTGATACCCAGCCGTCTATCAAGGGAGCAACTGTAACAGGTTCAGGGAAACCTGCAACGCTTGAGACAGGTCTTGTTGTTAATGTGCCGGACTTTATTGAAGTCGGTCAAAAACTGATTATTAATACAGCAGAAGGTACTTACGTTTCTCGTGCTTAAACAAAGCCGGATTTGTAGACTTTATTAGAAAGGATCGCATGATGGCAAATGAAATGATAGGAGAAATTGTCATTTCTCCGCGTGTGCTTGAAGTGATTACAGGCATCGCTACAACCAAGGTGGAAGGTGTCCACTCGCTTCATAATAAAAAAGTCGCTGACAGTCTCAGCAAGGTTGCTCATGGACGGGGTGTTTATCTTCAGACAGAAGAGGACGGAACCGTTAACGCTGATATTTATGTCTATCTGCAGTACGGCGTCAATGTACCGGCAGTTTCTATCGAGATTCAGCAGGCAGTCAAGGCAGCTGTTTATGATATGGCAGAAGTCAGTCTTTCAGCAGTTAATGTCCATGTTGTTGGTATTGTTCCTGAAAAAACACCAAAACCTGATATGAAAACCCTGTTTGATGAGGATTTCCTTGATGGCTAGTGTGTTTAGTGATTCGAGACGTGATCTGCGTGAACGTGCCTTTCAGGCACTCTTTTCTTTGGAATTCGGCGGCGACAGCCTTAAAGCGGCTGAATTTGCCTATACCTATGATAAGGCTGAGGAAGAAGAAACGGATGTTCCTGTGTTCTTACTGGCCTTGGTTCAGGGAGTATCTGACTGCAAAGAAGAGCTGGATAAAAGTATTTCCCAGCATCTTAAATCAGGCTGGACGCTTTCCCGCCTGACCCTGGTTGATAAAAACCTGCTGCGGCTAGGTTTATATGAAATTAAATATTATGAGGAAACACCTGAGCGTGTTGCTCTCAATGAAATTATTGAAATTTCAAAGAAATATTCCGACGAAAAATCCAGCAAGTTTATCAACGGTGTTTTAAGCCAGTTTATTGCTGAGAAAAAATAAAGTCCGGGCTGAAATTTTTGCTACTCATTAAAGCGCAAAAAGCAGCCGGGCTTTTTATATGCAAAGAATGGTTTGAAAAATGAAAGCGCATACGATATAATGAAAGTATCTGTTTGAATCAAAGGAGAAGAAAATGAAAGAATGGACGCGGGAGGAGCGCTACCGTGTACTGCAGGATGCTGATGACATTCGCGGACTTTATGAAACCATCGCAAAATCGGATTACAGGCAAACCTATCATGTACAGCCGATTACGGGTCTGTCAAGCGATCCCAACGGTTTTGTTTATCATAAGGGCATCTGGCATCTTTTTTACCAGTGGTGTCCCTGGGGTGCTGTACATGGCTTAAAATACTGGTATCATGCGGTATCAAAGGATTTGGTTCATTGGGAAAACCGCGGTGTCGGCATTTATCCGGATTCTTTTTACGATAATAAAGGGGTGCATTCAGGCTCAGGTTTTTCAACAGGGGAGGATCTCTATCTTTTTTATACAGGCAACCATCGTGATGACAATTGGGTGCGGACACCTTATACCTGTGTTGCTAAGCTAGAAGATTCCGGTGAGCTGATTAAAGCTTCCGAGCCGCTGTTTGGACCTCATGAGCATTATACAGAGCATCAGCGTGACCCAAAGGTCGTTTATGATGAAGAAACGCAAAAATATTACATTCTTCTGGGTGCCCAATCCAAGGACCTTAAGGGCAAGGTTTTAATTTACAGGTCAGATTCTCTTCTGGAAGGATGGACTTTTGCCGGTGAACTGCAGGTTCCGGGATTTGAAAACTTGGGCGGCATGTGGGAATGTCCGTCAATTGAACACATTTCCGGCAAGGACGTTTTGGTTTTTTCGCCTCAGTATACTACCTTGCCGAACCGTAACCAAAATACCAACCATAATATCTATTTGATTGGGAAAATGGATTATAAAAATTTAACATTTACCGCAGAAGGAGACTACCGCCATCTGGATTACGGTTTTGATTTCTATGCAGCGCAGTTTGCAGCTGGTGTAAAAGAGCCTGACAAAGCTGTTTTAACGGCTTGGATGGGACTGCCGGATAACCACTATCCGACCGAAGCAGAAGACTGGGAAGGCAGTCTGACTCTGCCGCGTGAGCTGTGTTTGGTTAATAACCGTTTGATTCAGCGTCCTGTAGCAGCTGTCACTTCACTGCGTAAACAGCCATTGATTTTAAATAAGGAGCTGCCGAGGGTTTGTGAATTGGACATTCAAAATCCTCAAGGACAGGATTTTGAGATGAAACTTTTTACCAGGGAGGACGGCAGCGGCGGTTTTCGCATTTCTTATGACAGCAAAACAAAGCTTTGTACAATTGACCGCAGTCAGATGGATCAGCATTTCAATGCAGAGCTTGGAGAATGCTTGACGATGCCCATGGAAGATGATCTGACGAAGCTTGCTGTCTATATTGATAAAAGCTCTGTTGAACTGTTTATCAATGACGGACAGGCAACCTTTACCTCTCACCTTTATCCGACAAAGCAAGAAAGATATTATGCTGCGGATTCTCATCTTGAGCTTAAAGGCTGGCTGCTAAAACAGGCAGTGTCAGATGATTTTATTGTTTAGAAAAGGGAGTGGGAAAGAACTCAACAAATGACAAAAGAGTTCGTCTTCCCACCCCCGCACAGTTGGCTAGGTTTTCCGCTTTGGCCTTGTGGCAAAAGGAAAGCCAGCCAACCACTGCGTCAAGAGCTTATTCCAAAACAGGAATATTGGGCGAGTTTTTAAATACTTCTGCCAGATATTAAGGTGATGGGGAGTTTATGCTCTTTATCACTTAGCGTTTGTCCGGCGATTTTTTTTAACAGCAGCTCAACAGTCAGCTGGGCAATATCACGAATAGGCTGTTTAATGGTCGTCAACTGGGGCAGGTAATTTTCAATAAAGGCAGTACCGTCATAGCCGATTAATTTTAAATCCTCAGGAATCTTAATCTGTGATTCATTGGCCACTTTCATAACCAGCATAGCTGTCAGATCATCAGAGGTAAAAATACCATCGGGCTGGTAACGATCAAGAATATTTTTAATTTCCATTTCCTTGCGGACAGGAGAATAATCGCTGGAAACGTTGATGAAATAAGATTTGGGTAAGACAGAACTGAAGCCTGTGCGGCGCAGTGCCGTCGGTGAGCAGCTGTCATCATTACCGGTAATCATGACAATTCGCTTGCAGCCGGCTTCCTTCAAGCTTTGGGCAGCCAGAACGCCGCCTTGAAAATTATCGGATGAAACAACGGGAATCTTAGGGGATAGGTTGCGGTCAAAGGAAATAATAGGGGCGGTAACACGGTCATAATCAGGAATTCCTAAATTATGGCTGCCAGAGATAATGCCGTCTACCTGATTGGCTTCCAGCATTTCCAGGTATTCACGTTCCTTGTCAGAATCGTGTTCGCTGTTGCAGATAATGGTTTTGTAGCCCTTGTCAAACAGCTCACGTTCCAAATGTTCAATCAATTCGGCATAAAAGATATGGCTGATATTGGGGAAAATCAGACCGACCAGCTTAGAGGATTTTCCCTGCAGGCTTCTGGCGAGATTGTTGGGTTTATAGCCAAGTTCACGCATGGCCTCGTTGACTTTTTGAATGGTTTTTTTTGAAAGATAGCCCTTTTTATTAATCACGCGGGAAACAGTAGTAGGACTGACACCCGCTAATTCTGCAACATCTGTTAATTTTGTAACCATAAGCTAATAGTCTAATTCAAAGTACTTACCGGCTGGATGCCCTTGTTTGATAGCAATGCCTGTCTGGTCTTCACGCGGAAAAACACGGCCTGTAAATACTTTTTCTCCCTTATTGATGAAAATTTCAAAAATTGATTTGTCGATGAAAATAGCTGCAGTTGTAATTTCGTTGTCAATCGCACAAGAACGGGTGGTACCGTATTTAAGAGCATACTGTTCTCCTGCTTGAGAACGGTCAATCAGAATTTCTCCCTTTTGGGTATCGACAACTACTGATAAACCTTTGCTGTCTTGATCAGCAAATAAGATAATTTCACTGCGGCTGTCCTTATCAAAAGTCAGCTCCAGCTCATAGGTATTGTTGGTTGAGCTCATATTGGCAAAGGTTTTTTCTTCCTGACGAAGGGAAGTAACAGCATCGACAGGATACTGGTAGAGTTTGCCGTCTTTGACTGTCAGTTCTTTGACCAGGCTCATAGCTCCTTGATAATCATATTTATCGGTCGGATATTCTACATCGGGAAGCCCAATCCAGCTGATAGACAAGGCTCTGCCGTTAGGATCGTTAAAAGCCTGAGTTGCATAGACTTCGAAGCCATAATCTAAATTATGAATCTCAGAAGGATTGACCAGAGCTGCTTTTTCTGTGTCAAACGTTTGACCTATTTTATACATATTGGGATAAATATTGTCGTAATGAATGACCTTTTTATCAAGCCCCTGGGGACAGTAAAGAAGAACCGGCTGGTCATCTACAAAAACCAGATTGGGGCATTCAATCATGTAAGAAGTGGCATCATTGTCAAAGTCCAAATCTCCTACGAAATGCCATTCTTTATAGCTGTTGTTTTGAGCCTTATAAAGTTTGATAAACCCTTTTTTATCAAGGCTTTGAGCACCGATGATGGCGTAGTAGTCACCTTTGTAGAAGAAAATCTGCGGATCGCGGAAATGTTCGGTAACATCGTCCGGCTTAGCAATCAGTGTTTGAGGGACTTTTTCTAAATTACCGCTGCTGTCCAGCAAACCGCCGTTTTGATAGGTGTGGCGTACCCAGTTTTCATCGCGGACATTGCCTGTATAAAAGATGAACAGTTTGTCACCGAACTGCATGGCAGAACCCGAATACATGCCGTGGCTGTCCAGAGAAGTGTCAGGATATAAAATCGTTCCTGTTTCTTTGAAGTGGATTAGGTCGGTTGACTCTGTCTGTACCCAGGACTTAAGACCGTGAGCAGCACCAAAAGGGAAATACTGGTAAAACAGCTGCCATTTTCCCTTGAAATAGGAGAAGCCGTTGGGGTCATTGAGAAGGCCGTAGGCCGGTTCAACATGAAATACTGTATGCCAAGGAGAACGTGCAGCATTTTCTTTGATTTTTTGAACCTCTTCTTTTGTCCATTTATCATAGGGTTTGTACTTTTGTTCGGTTGTTAATGACATAGTGCCTCCATCGTATAATTCTATATTATATACTAGACGTTTTCTTCTTAAAAATCAATATTTTAACGCAAAAAGTGACTTTTTTATGTAAAACGATTGACATATTGTGAAAAAATGATAAAATATAAAGCGTGGAAAGTAAAAAAACGCTTTCAAAAACATAACAAATTATCAAAGGAGTTTTTTGCAAATGGATAATACACAAATTGCAAAAGAAGTCATTGAAGCTCTGGGAGGGCGTGACAATGTACGCAGCGTTGCTCACTGTGCTACCAGACTTCGTGTAATGGTTGTTGATGAGGATAAAATTGACAAAAAAAAGGCTGAGAGCATTGAAAAAGTTCAAGGTGCTTTCTTTAACTCAGGTCAATACCAAATCATCTTCGGAACAGGCACTGTTAACAAGATTTACGATGAAGTGGTAGCACTTGGCTTGCCTACTTCTTCAACAGGAGAACAAAAAGCTGAGGCCGCTAAGGAAGGAAACGCCTTCCAGCGTGCTATTCGGACCTTTGGTGATGTCTTCGTACCGCTTTTGCCGGCTATTGTTGCCACAGGTCTTTTCATGGGTGTCCGCGGTGCCATCAATAACGACACCATCTTAGGATTGTTCGGCACCACCTCAAAAGCATTTTCAGCATCGAATTTCTACACTTATACGGTAGTCTTGACTGATACGGCCTTTGCCTTCTTCCCTGCTCTGATTTCATGGTCTGCCTTTCGTGTGTTTGGCGGGAACCCGGTTATTGGTTTGGTACTCGGTTTAATGATGGTCAACTCAGCTTTGCCAAATGCCTGGGATGTTGCCTCTAATGCTGCAAAACCAATCATGTACTTCGGCTTTATTCCGGTAGTTGGCTATCAAAACTCAGTATTGCCGGCTTTCTTCGTTGGTCTGCTGGGTGCTAAATTTGAAAAATGGCTGCACAAAAAGGTTCCGGATGTCCTTGACTTATTGGTAGTGCCGTTTGTGACATTTACAGTCATGTCTGCTCTTGCCCTTTTTGTCATCGGCCCTATCTTCCACTCAGTTGAAGATTACGTTCTTGCTGCTACGAAGTTCCTTTTGAATTTACCGCTTGGTTTGTCAGGTTTGGTACTTGGAGGACTTCACCAATTGGTCGTTGTGACTGGTGTTCACCACATCTTCAACTTACTTGAATCACAATTAATTGCAGCAGACGGCAAAGATCCGTTCAACGCGATTATCACTGCAGCTATGACTGCACAGGCAGGTGCAACACTTGCCGTCGGTGTAAAAACCAAATCAGCTAAATTAAAAGCTCTTGCTTTCCCGGCAGCTTTATCTGCAGGTCTGGGTATTACTGAACCGGCAATCTTTGGTGTTAACTTACGTTTCGGAAAACCATTTATCTTGGGACTTGTCGCAGGTGCCTTCGGCGGCTGGCTGGCTTCATTATTTAACCTTGCAGGAACAGGTTTTGGTATAACAATCATTCCGGGAACACTCCTTTACCTCAATGGACAGGTTCTTAAGTATATTATCATGGTATTGGTAACGACAGCAGTTGGTTTTGCCTTGACTTACTTCTTTGGTTATGAAGATGAAGAAACACAAGAAGAATCAGCCAATGACACTCCAAAGGAAGCAGAAGAAACTCCAGCAGCTCCTGTTGAAGTGACTGATGATGTTCTTGGCGCTCCTCTTGCAGGTGAAGTTGTAGATCTTAAATCCGTAAATGATCCGGTCTTCTCCAGTGAAGCAATGGGTAAAGGCGTTGCGGTTAAACCTAGCGGAAACACTGTTTATGCACCGGCTGACGGTACAATTCAAATCGCATTTGACACTGGCCATGCCTATGGTATTAAGACTGATAAAGGAGCAGAAATTCTGATTCATATCGGTATTGATACAGTTTCTATGAACGGCGACGGCTTTGAACAAAAAGTAAAAGCTGATCAAAAAGTTAAAAAAGGCGATGTTCTGGGAACATTTGACAGTGCTAAGATTGCACAGGCCGGTCTTGATGATACCACAATGGTTATCATTACTAACACGGCAGATTATGCTTCAGTTTCACCTGTTGCTTCAGGAACGGTAGAAGCAGGCAGCGACTTGCTAGAAGTTAAAAAATAAGAGATTTTGCTGAGGTTGGTAGATGTATACTGGCCTCAGCTTTTTAGTTTTATTATGCAGCATTAAAAGCAGGATTCTTTCTTAACAGACGCTTTATTTATGGTATAATGAAAAGTAGTTTCCCATAGAGCTTTGCTCTTGCAAGTGAGGGCAGCTACCGGCTATTGACTATTGAAATAAAAAGAGATTCGAGGTTTACTATGTCTAAATTATATGGCAGCGTGGAAGCTGGCGGAACAAAATTTGTCTGTGCAGTTGGCGATGAAAATTTTCAGATTGTTGAAAAGGTTCAGTTTCCAACAACCACTCCTTATGAAACGATTGAAAAGACGGTTGACTTTTTCAAAAGATTCGAAGCGGATTTGGCCAGTGCAGCAATTGGTTCTTTTGGACCTATTGACATTGATCCAAATTCAGAAACTTACGGTTATATTACGTCAACCCCTAAGCCTAATTGGGCTAATGTTGATTTAGTCGGCTTGATGTCCAAAGATTTTAAGATTCCCTTTTACTTTACAACGGATGTTAATTCTTCTGCCTATGGGGAAACCATTGCCCGCCCTAAAGTGAAAAGCTTGGTCTACTACACAATCGGTACCGGTATCGGAGCGGGAGCTATCCAAAACGGTGAATTCATCGGCGGTGTCGGACACACAGAAGCAGGACATACTTACATGGCTCTTCATCCGAATGATGCAGCCAACGATTTTTACGGTGTCTGTCCTTTTCATAAGGGCTGTCTGGAAGGTCTGGCTGCAGGTCCCAGCCTTGAAGCCAGAACCGGTATTCGCGGCGAGCTGATTGAGCAAAATTCAGATGTTTGGGATATTCAAGCTTACTATATTGCTCAGGCTGCTATTCAGGCGACCATGCTTTACCGGCCGCAGGTTATCGTTTTTGGCGGTGGTGTCATGGCTCAGGAACATATGCTGCGCCGGGTCCGTGAAAAATTCACATCCTTGCTTAATGACTACCTTCCTGTGCCTGATGTCAAAGCCTACATCGTCACACCGGCAGTCGCTGAAAATGGTTCTGCGACATTGGGCAACTTTGCTCTGGCGAAAAGAATTACAGAGCGCTAAAATATTTACAAAAGGCAAAGCAGCTATACAGACAGTTTTGCTAATTCAATAACTTTTATGACGCAGTGAGAACTTAGGTATTTAAATCAGCAAGTTCATTCTGCGTCTTTTTCTTTTGGTTAAATGGTGATATAATGAGAAAAAATGACAGGAGAAAATACAATGGCAGAACCTTTATTTTTACAATCGCAGATGCATGAGAAAATCTGGGGCGGCAGCCGTTTGAAAACGGAATTTGGTTATGATATTCCTAGTAGGACAACCGGTGAATATTGGGCGATTTCGGCCCATCCCAACGGGGTTTCTCTTGTCAAAAACGGCCTGTATAAGGGAGTTGCACTGGATAAACTTTATGCAGAGCACAGAGAGCTGTTTGGCCACAGTAAGAGCCCTGTGTTTCCGCTTTTGACTAAGATTTTGGATGCTGATGATTGGCTGAGTGTTCAGGTTCATCCGGATGACAAATATGCTTTGGAGCATGAAGGAGAGCTGGGAAAAACTGAGTGCTGGTATGTTATCTCTGCTGATGAAGGTGCTGAAATCATTTATGGCCACAATGCTCAGTCCAAAGCAGAACTGCGGGATTTGATAGCGTCAAAAAACTGGGATCAGCTTTTAAGGCGCATTCCGGTTAAAGCTGGGGACTTCTTTTATGTTCCGAGCGGTACCATGCATGCGATTGGCAAGGGAATTATGATCTTGGAAACCCAGCAGTCCAGTGATACTACTTATCGTGTTTATGATTTTGACCGAAAGGACGACAAAGGACAAAAACGGGAGCTTCATATTGAGGCATCTATTGATGTTTTAACAATCGGTGCCCCAGCTAACTCAACTCCCGTCAGTCTGGCTCTGGAAAACATAGAATCCACTCTCTTGGTTTCGAGTTCCTTTTTTGCTGTGTATAAATGGGTGATAAAAAGTTCTGTTAAGATGAGACAGACAGCTCCCTACCTTTTGCTCAGTGTATTGGACGGAGAAGGCAGTATCACAGTTGACGGTGAAAACTATCCTCTTAAAAAGGGAGATCATTTCATACTGCCAAGCGATGTCAAAGCCTGGGAATTAGCAGGAAATCTGACCATTATTGCCAGCCATCCCAATGAACACTAAAGATAAGACTGTTGGATCGAAAGTGAGTATTTGGCTGTGCAGTCAGGTTCAGAAATTTAAAAATACGAAAGAAGTGCATTTTCATGTTTTGAAAATGCACTTCCTTCTGTAATTGCAAAATTTTAATGACACTGAGATTTTTTGCTATATTAAACAGCTGGTTTTGGGGACAGCAGCGTCCTGCCTTTCAGCTTCTTGTGAGGTTTTGAGAAGGCACAGGAATTCTTGAACATGAGCTGTATTTATGATAAAATAGAGCGATAACACTATCGAAAGGAATCAAGATGGCAAATATTCTACGCACTATCATTGAGAATGATAAAGGCGAAGTAAGAAAATTAGCAAAAATAGCAAAAAAAGTTGAAAGTTATGCTGATGAAATGGAGGCTCTTGCAGATGAAGAGCTCCAAGCTAAAACAGAAGAATTTAAACAGCGCTATCAAAACGGTGAATCCTTAGATGACCTGCTTCCTGAGGCTTTTGCTGTTGTTCGCGAGGCTTCAAAACGTGTTTTAGGCCTCTATCCTTACCGCGTTCAAATTATGGGCGGGGTGGTTCTTCACCATGGGGATGTTCCTGAAATGAAGACAGGGGAAGGAAAAACCCTGACCGCAACCATGCCGGTTTACCTCAACGCCATTGCCGGTGAAGGTGTCCATGTTGTCACGGTCAATGAATATTTGGCAACGCGTGACGCTACTGAAATGGGAGAGCTTTATTCATGGCTGGGTCTGTCTGTCGGCATTAATCTGGCAGCTAAATCATCGTCTGAAAAACGTGAAGCTTACAGCTGTGACATTACATACTCAACCAATGCTGAGATCGGTTTTGATTATCTGCGTGATAATATGGTTGTCCGCAAGGAAAATATGGTACAGCGGCCGCTCAATTTTGCTCTGGTGGATGAGGTTGACTCCGTTTTGATTGACGAAGCGAGAACACCGCTTATTGTTTCAGGGCCTGTCAGTACAGAGACTAACCAGCTCTATTACCGTGCAGACAGTTTTGTAAAGACACTGACAGAAGATGACTATGCGATTGATGCACCGACGAAAACAATTGGCCTTAAGGATTCCGGCATTGATAAAGCAGAAGCTTATTTCCATTTAGACAATCTCTATGATATTGAAAATGTTGCTCTGACTCACTACATTGACAATGCCCTGCGTGCTAACTACATCATGCTGCTTGATATTGACTATGTGGTCAGTGAGGACCAGGAAATTCTGATTGTTGACCAATTTACAGGGCGTACAATGGAAGGGCGCCGCTTTTCTGACGGACTTCATCAGGCGATTGAGGCTAAAGAAGGTGTGTCTATTCAGGATGAATCAAAGACCAGTGCTTCCATCACTTACCAAAACATGTTTCGGATGTACAAAAAGCTGGCAGGTATGACAGGTACTGCCAAGACAGAAGAAGAAGAATTTCGCGAAATCTACAACATGCGTGTCATTCCGATTCCGACGAACCGTCCGGTAGCTCGTATCGATCATCACGACTTGCTCTATCCGACACTTGAGTCTAAATTTAAGGCAGTTATTGATGATGTGAAAGCCCGCCATGAGAAGGGACAGCCGGTCTTGGTCGGTACTGTTGCGGTTGAAACCTCAGACCTCATCTCAAAAATGCTGGTTCAGGCAGGTATACCTCACGAAGTTCTTAATGCTAAAAATCACTTTAAAGAAGCTCAGATTATCATGAATGCCGGTCAGCGCGGCGCAGTTACCATTGCAACCAATATGGCCGGGCGCGGGACAGATATTAAGCTTGGTGAAGGTGTGCGCGAGCTCGGAGGTCTTTGTGTTATCGGTACAGAACGCCACGAAAGCCGCCGGATTGACAATCAGCTGCGCGGACGTTCAGGGCGTCAGGGAGATCCGGGTGAGTCACAATTTTACCTTTCACTTGAAGATGAATTGATGCGCCGTTTCGGTTCTGAACGTGTTAAAGCTATTCTCGATCGCTTTATCAAGGAAGACAACGATGTTGTCATTAAATCACGTATGCTGACTAATCAGGTTGAATCTGCTCAAAAGCGGGTTGAAGGAAACAACTATGACACGCGTAAACAAGTCCTTCAATACGATGATGTCATGCGCGAGCAGCGTGAGATTATCTATGCTGAACGCTATGATGTCATTACCGCTGAGCGGGATCTTGCTCCGGAAATTAAGGCCATGATTAAACGGACAATTGAGCGTACGGTAGAATCTCACAGCCGCTTGGATCGTAAGGAAAGCCTTGATGCTATTCTTAACTTTGCCAAAACAAATCTGCTGCCGGAAGATTCAATCAGCTTACACGATATAGAAGATCTGAAGTACGATGATATTAAGGATCTGCTCTATGATGCAGCTCTTAAAAATTACGACCGTCAGATTGCAAAATTACGTGATGAAGAGTCTGTTCGGGAATTCCAAAAGGTGCTCATCCTTATGGTTGTTGACAATAAATGGACAGACCATATTGATGCTTTGGATCAGCTTAGGAGCTCGGTTGGCCTGCGCGGCTATGCACAAAATAACCCTATCGTTGAATACCAGTCAGAAGGCTTTAGAATGTTTCAGGATATGATTGGTGCCATTGAATTTGACGTGACGCGTACAATGATGAAAGCGCAAATTCATGAGCAAGAGCGTGAAAAAGAAGCTAAAAGCAGGACAACAGCCCAACAAAATATTTCCGCTCAGTCCGGAACAGCTAAACCAGCGGCTCAGCAAGATCCTATTTTCAAGGGAGTTGGCCGCAACGATAAATGTCCGTGCGGTTCAGGCAAGAAGTTTAAAAATTGTCACGGCCGCAAACAATTGTAAACATTAGTGAGGATAAGAAGATGTCTTTTAAAGCTACCAGTGATAAAATTAATGTTGAAGAAGTCCGCAGCCTGTCGAAACTGACGGGTGCGTCTTTGGCTCAAAAAGAAGCTCGCGACCGTGAGCTGGAAGCAATCATTAAGGGGGAAGATGACCGCCTGCTTTTAGTTATCGGTCCTTGTTCATCAGATAACGAAGAAGCTGTTCTTGAATATGCTAAGCGTTTGGCCAAACTGCAGGAAGAAGTCAAAGACCGTGTCTTTATGGTCATGCGTGTCTATACGGCAAAACCTAGGACTAATGGCGACGGCTACAAAGGAATGGTCCATCAGCCTGATACAGGAGAAGCACCAAGCTTGATTAACGGGATTCATGCAGTCCGCAATCTGCACTACCGTGTCATCACCGAAACGGGAATGACAACAGCAGATGAGATGCTTTATCCGGAAAATCTGCCATTGATCGAAGATTTGGTATCTTACATAGCTGTCGGTGCCCGTTCAGTTGAGGATCAGCAGCACCGTTTTGTTGCTTCGGGGATTAGTGTTCCGACAGGAATGAAAAATCCAACTTCCGGCAATCTGACTATCATGTTTAATGGTATTTATGCGGCTCAAAACAAGCAGTCTTTCCTTTTCAATGGCGAAGAAGTTGAAACCAGCGGCAATCCTTTAGCTCATGCTATTTTGCGCGGCGGTGTCAATGAGTACGGCAAAAATATTCCAAACTACTACTACGACAACCTTTTAGACACCATTGACCAATATGAAAAAATGGGTCTTGAAAATCCCTTCATCGTTATTGATACCAACCATGACAATTCAGGAAAACAGTATTTGGAACAAGTCAGAATTGTTCGCCAGACCCTGATCAACCGTGATTGGAATGAAAAGATCAATAAATATGTTCGCGGCTTTATGATCGAGTCTTACTTGGAAGACGGCCGTCAAAACGAGCCGGAAGTTTTCGGAAAATCCATTACTGACCCATGTTTGGGCTGGGACAATACCGAACAGTTGGTTCACGAAATTTACGATACCTTAGGAAAATAAAATGGGCATTCATCAAAAAAGTACAACCATAGATATTTCTAAAATTAAAGCAGATACACAGCTGAAAGATCAGGATTTAGCCAGAAAGCAGGCGCGTGATGCTGAACTGGCTAAGATTATCAAGGGAGAAGATGACCGTATTCTTTTGGTTATCGGTCCATGTTCGTCAGACAATGAAGAAGCAGTGCTGGAGTATGCTCATCGCTTGGCTAAGCTGCAGGAAGCGGTTAAAGACCGTATCTTTATTGTCATGCGTGTTTACACAGCGAAACCCCGGACTAACGGTGACGGCTACAAGGGACTTATCCATCAGCCGAACAGTTCTAAGCTGCCCGATCTTATCAACGGGATTCATGCAGTCCGCAATCTGCACTACCGTGTCATTACTGAGACAGGGCTGACGACAGCAGATGAGATGCTCTACCCTTCCAACCTTATCTTGGTTGATGATTTGGTTTCCTACCATGCTATCGGTGCCCGTTCGGTTGAAGATCAGGAACACCGTTTTGTAGCTTCGGGAATTGACGCTCCTGTCGGTATGAAAAATCCAACCTCAGGCAATCTTCAGGTGATGCTGAATGCCATCCATGCAGCTCAGCATTCACAAAACTTTATTTACAATAGTGCTGAAGTGGAAACTGACGGTAATCCCTTGGCTCATGTCATCTTGCGCGGAGGCAGCAATGAACATGGTGAATATGAGCCGAATTATTACTACGATATTCTTTTAAAGCTTATCCAAAAATATGAGGACATGGGGCTGGCTAATCCTTTCATCGTTATTGATACCAATCACGATAATTCAGGAAAAAATTATTTGGAACAGGTCAGAATCGTTCGGCACAGTTTGGTCAACCGTGATTGGAATGATAAAATCAATAAATACGTTCGCGGCTTTATGATCGAATCTTATTTGGAAGACGGCCGCCAGGACGAACCGGAGGTCTTCGGGAAATCTATCACCGATCCGTGTCTGGGCTGGGACAATACTGAACAGCTGGTTCATGAAATTTATGATACGCTAAAAGGTAAATAAGGAGCAGAGCGTCAGGCAAAGCTTGTGCTAAGGCATATCCAAAGGATTGGAAAGCTGCTAAAGCTTATCCTGGCGCATGTTAAACTGGATAAAGACAAGAGATTGAGACCGTGTCTTGGTCTCTTTTAGAAAGATACTATGATAATAGGACACGGAATTGATTTGCAAGATATAGGTGCTGTCAAGCAGGCCTATAACAAAAACAGCCGCTTTGCTGACAAGGTGCTGACGGCTAAAGAATTAGAAGTATTTTTGAAGCTTGCCGGGAAACGCCGAATGGAATACTTAGCCGGGCGCTGGGCTGCTAAAGAAGCTTTTTCAAAAGCTTATGGCAGCGGCATTGGGACCTTGCGCTTTCAGGATTTGGAAATTCTGGCTAATGAAAAGGGAGCGCCGGTCTTTACCAAGGCGCCTTTTTCGGGAAATATTTTGATCAGCATCTCTCATTCCGGGAACTTCGTTGAGGCCAGTGTCATTTTGGAGGGAGAATCATGATTGCCAGCTATCATCGTCCGACGACTGCTCATATTAACTTAGACAATATTGCCTTTAATATTAAACAGGTACAAAGCCACATAAACAAAGATATTAAAACCTTTGCGGTTGTCAAGGCCAATGCTTACGGCCATGGTGCTGTGCAGGTGGCTAAAGCTGTTCAAAATCAGGTGGATGGCTTTTGTGTATCCAATTTAGATGAAGCTTTGGAGCTGCGTCAGGCCGGTTTGAAAGACTTTATTCTGATTTTAGGCGTTATTTTGCCTGATGAAGCGGCTTTAGCCAAACAAGAAGGCATTACTGTTACGGTGGCTGATCTGGAGTGGCTGCATGAAGCAAGAGCGAAAAAAATTGATTTAAAGAGCCTGTCGGTGCACATTAAGGTGGACTCCGGCATGGGCAGAATCGGTGTCAGAAGCCTTGCGGAAGCGAATCAGCTGATAGCGGGCTTGCAGGAAGAAGGGGCGTTAGCTGAAGGTATTTTTACGCATTTTGCAACAGCTGATGAAGCTTCCGATATTAAGTTTAAGCAGCAGCTGAAAAAATTTGAAGAAATTGTTGAGCGCTTAGACAGCAAACCGCCAATTGTCCATGCGTCTAATTCAGCCACCAGTATTTGGCACAGCGATACAGTTATGAACGCTGTTCGCTTAGGCATTGTGATGTACGGTTTAAATCCGAGCGGTCAAGCACTTGAGCTGCCCTATCCGCTCAAACCTGCGCTGGAATTGACATCGCTTTTGGTTCAAGTAAAAGAGGTCAATGCCGGAGACACTATCGGTTATGGCGCCACCTATACGGCTCATCAAAATGAAGTGATTGGTACAGTGCCTATCGGTTATGCTGATGGCTGGACAAGAGACCTTCAAGGTTTTAACGTTCTGATAGATGGCGAGTATTGTGAAATTGTCGGACGTGTGTCTATGGACCAAATTACGGTACGTCTGCCTAAAGCCTATCCTTTAGGTACAAAGGTCACGCTGATTGGTCAAGATGGCAGTCAGGCGATTTCAGCGACTGATGTTGCTGACAAAAAAGGAACCATTAATTACGAGGTGCTCTGTTTGATCAGTGATCGAGTTCCTAGAAAATACAACGATGCCGACAATTAGCTTAATTGCTTGATGGCAAGCGTTACACAATAAAAAAGCTTGGGAGTAGGCATGCACTGTGCAGTCATGCAGATGCTCCTGCTTTTTTTATGTCTTATCAAAGAGTTGCCTTGTGTCTGTCGAAAGTCGGCTGCTTTTGATATAATAGTAAAAAAGTTATTGAAAGGGTGCTTATGGACTTACAATCATCAATTGCAGTTTTAAAGGGTTTAGGTCCTAAGTCTGCAGAGAAATTTCATAAATTAGGCATTTATACCATCGAAGATTTATTGCTTTATTATCCTTTCCGCTATGAAGATTTTAAGGCAAGATCTGTTTTTGACTTGCTGGATGGCGAAAAAGTCGTTGTCACAGGAAGGGTAGTCACTCCGCCAAACGTTCAATACTATGGCTTTAAACGCAACCGCTTATCTTTTAAAATCAAGCAGGGAGAAGCCATTATTGCTGTTTCCTTTTTCAATCAGCCTTATTTGCAGGATAAGGTAGAGGTCGATCAGCAATTGGCTGTTTTTGGCAAATGGAATCAAGCCAAGTCCTCCCTGACAGGTATTAAAATTTTAGCTCAGGCAGCTGATGACATGCAGCCGGTTTACCATGTTGCTCAAGGCATATCGCAGGCTGCTTTGGTTAAGGCCATCAAGTCAGCTTTTGATTCGGGCTGTGCCGATGCTCTGCCTGAAAATCTTCCTCAGCTTTTGCTGGATAAGTACCGTTTGTTAGACAGAAAGACAGCGATGCGAGCCATGCATTTTCCCAAAGATTTGGCAGAATACCGCCAGGCTCTTCGGCGTATTAAATTTGAAGAACTCTTCTACTTTCAAATGAATCTGCAAATTTTAAAAGCAAATAACAAGGCAGAGTCAAATGGTTTAGTCATTGCCTATGACAGAGAAAAAATAGCAATGAAAATTGCATCGCTGCCTTTTCCTTTGACAGATGCTCAAAAGCGCAGCTTAGAAGAAATACTAAAAGATATGGCATCCGGTGCTCATATGAACCGTCTTTTGCAAGGAGACGTGGGCTCAGGTAAAACGGTTGTCGCTGGTCTTGCCATGTATGCAGCCTATACGGCCGGTATGCAGTCTGCCCTCATGGTGCCTACTGAAATCTTAGCAGAGCAGCACTATGACAGTCTGAGAACTTTGTTTCCTGATTTATCCATCGCTCTTTTGACCTCGGGCATGAAAGCTGCTGTCAAGCGTTCAGCACTGACGGCTATCGCCAATGGTTCTGTCGATATGATCGTCGGCACGCACGCCTTAATTCAAGAAGGGGTAGATTATCACAAGCTGGGTCTGGTCATTACCGATGAGCAGCACCGATTTGGAGTCAGGCAAAGGCGTCTTTTTCGCGAAAAAGGAGAAAATCCTGATGTTCTCATGATGACTGCGACGCCTATCCCAAGGACCTTAGCCATCACGGCTTTTGGAGAAATGGACGTTTCTGTTATTGATGAAATGCCAAAAGGCCGCAAACCGATTAAAACGCGCTGGGTCAAGCACGAGCAGCTTGATAAAGTTTTGTCTTGGGTCAAAGATCAGATTAAAAACGGTGCACAGATTTATGTCGTTTCTCCCTTGATCGAAGAATCTGAAAGTCTTGATTTAAAAAATGCCAGTGCCTTAGAAAAAGAATTAAAAGATTATTTTGCAGATACTGCCAGTGTTGCTTTAATGCACGGCCGCATGAAAAACGAAGAAAAAGAAGCGATTATGCAGGACTTTAAAAAAGGAGCTGTTGATATTTTAGTATCGACAACGGTCATCGAAGTCGGTGTCAATGTGCCTAATGCCACCATCATGATCATTATGGATGCCGATCGCTTTGGGCTCAGTCAGCTGCACCAGCTGCGCGGGCGTGTCGGCCGCGGGGATAAGCAGTCTTATGCTATTTTAGTAGCTAATCCCAAAACAGATGCTGGGAAAGACCGCATGCGGATTATGACTGAAACGACAGATGGTTTTCTTTTGGCCGAGGAAGATTTGAAAATGCGCGGTTCCGGTGAGATTTTTGGAACCCGTCAGTCGGGTATTCCAGAATTTCAGGTGGCTGATATTGTGGAAGATTATCCCATTTTAGAAGAAGCAAGAAGGGTTGCGGCACAAATTGTAGCTGTTAAAGATTGGCAAAAGGATCAAAGGTGGGCGCTGCTGGTTCAAAATTTAAGAAGAAAAGAAATTCTTGATTGAGAGCTTTTTAACTCTTCCCGGCAAAGCAATTAGCAAAAAATAAACCGAAGTCACAGCAGGCGGTTTTTAAGCTTACAGGATGAAACTTACAAAAGCAGACGTTGCTGTTTGGGCTGTTTATCCTTGTTTTGCCCATAACGGGTTCAATTTTACTGCAGAAAAAGAGCTGGGCTCTTTTTTTATCTTTGTAAGCAACCGCTTACATAAAATGCTATAATAAAGATAAATGAAAAAAGGAGGCAGGCTATGTTACAAAAGATCGGACAGACAAATGTGACTGGTTCACGCATTGCTCTGGGCTGCATGCGTATGGCAGCTTTAGAAACAAAGGATGCCGAGCATGTTCTTCAGGCAGCTCTGGAACAGGGGATAAACTTTTTTGATCATGCTGATATTTACGGCGGCGGTGAATCTGAAAAACGTTTTGCAGCAGCACTCAAAAATCTCGGTATTAACCGGGATCAGCTGATTTTGCAGTCAAAATGCGGTATTCAAAAAGGTTATTTTGACTTCTCCAAAGAACATATTATAACTGCTGTAGATGGGATTTTACAGCGCTTGGATACGGACTATCTGGATTTTCTGCTGCTGCATCGGCCGGATGTTCTCATGGAACCGGACGATGTAGCAGAAGCCTTCACACAGCTGAAAAAAGCCGGTAAGGTCAAGCATTTTGGTGTCAGCAATCAAAACCGTTACCAAATGGAGCTGCTGGCAGCTTATTTGGACGAGCCCTTGGCTGTTAACCAGCTGCAGCTGTCCCCTGCTCATACACCGCTGTTTGATGCAGGTCTCAATGTCAATATGAAAAACAGCGCAGCGATTGACCGTGACAGCGGAACGGTTGATTACTGCCGGCTGCATCAGATTACGATTCAAGCTTGGTCGCCTTTTCAAATCGATCTGGCCAGCGGCTTATTTTCAGAAAGTCCTGACTATCAGGATCTTAATCTGACGATTGCCAACTATGCTCAGCAATACGGCGTTTCAGCAGAAGCCATCGTCATTGCCTGGATACTGCGCCATCCGGCTAAGATGCAGGCTGTTATCGGCTCCATGAATCCCAAGCGTATTGAAAAAATTGCCGCCGCCCACAGGGTAAGTCTGACTCGTCCGGAATGGTATGATATTTACTTAAGTGCCGGCAACAGTCTGCCTTAAGGAAGAGCTATAACCAAGGGAACTTGGTGCAGCAAATAATTGCAAACGTTCAAGAGGCTGTTTATTCCAGCCTCTTTTTGAATACGGTTAAGCTGTAAGTATCGCCAAGCTGTCGGCAGATAGAAGCTCGGTGCATTAAAAATCCCTTTAAGCTTGACTGTCAGGCTTAAAGGGCAGGGAATTTGCAATGCTGATAAGATGTTTTACTTTTTTAAATAGCTTTTGACCAAGGTTGCTAATATAATGGTTCCGCAGACGGCAAATACAGTTGTTAGAATTTGCTTATCTGAGATTTCCAGTGAGTAGCTGAAATCTTTTTGTTTAGGCTTGTCTGATGCAGTAATCTGTAGTTTCATGTGATCCTCCAAAGCTTGTTTATCCTTCAATATATTCCTTGAGTTCTTGTCCTTTAAGTCCGGCATTGAGGGCAATCAGGAGCTTAAGCCGGGCTTTTTGGCTGTTTAATTCTTTGACAAACATTACTCCGGCCTCCTGCAGTTTAACGCCGCCGCCTTCATAGGCATAGACAGGTTCTGCGATGCCGTTAAAGCAGCGAGAGACCAAGGCCACAGGAATACCTTGGCCGATTAATTTCACGATGCTCTGTGCGGCCTCAGGCGGCAGATTGCCGGCTCCCAGAGCCTCAACAACTAAGCCGTCGACAGTGTTTGGCTGTAAATTGCTGAAAAGCCAGTCTCCCATGCCGGCATAGGCTTTGATGATTGGAACAGTTCCTTCTAACGTTTCCAAGCGAAAGCGCACCCGAGGTTCAGCGGTTTTGAAAAAGAGAATGTCATGCTTCATGATGATTCCCAGCGGTCCGTGTGTCGGTGTCTGAAAGGTTGAAACATTGGTTGTATGGGTCTTGGTGACATACTTAGCGGCATGGATTTCATCGTTCATGACCACGAGGACCCCCTTGTCAGCTGCCTTATCATGACTGGCAACCCGCAGGGCAGACAGATAATTATAGATACCATCGCTTCCCAGCTCGTTGGAAGACCGCATGGCACCGGTTAAAACAATGGGGATAGCAGGCAGCAGCATGGTATCAAGAAAATAAGCTGTCTCTTCTAAGGTGTCTGTTCCGTGTGTAATGACAACACCGTCGTAGGATCCGGCTGTTTCCCGGATTTTTTGTGCTAACAGCAGCATGTGCTCAACCTTGATGTGAGGACTGGGCAGGTTGAAAAAATCAAGAACTTCAATCTGAACATCATCCAGCGTAAAGCCGACGTTTTTCATGGGATTGTTCTTGTCCGGAACCACCTTACCGTTTTCATCGGTATGCATGGAAATGGTTCCGCCTGTATGCAAAACAAGTATTTTTTTCATGGTTTTTAAAATTCTTTCAAATTGTGTTATACTATATTTTAACATAATTTAAAGGATATAAAAGGTGATACCGTGGCAATCAGAGCAGTTTTTTTCGATATTGACGGCACTTTGCTCAATGACCGCAAACATGTTCAAAAGTCTACCCAGCAGGCAATTAAAAATATGAAAAAACAAGGCATCCTCGTTGGCGTAGCGACAGGTAGAGGCCCTGCTTTTGTTACCCCTTTTATGGAAAATTTAGGTTTGGATTTTGCCATAACATATAACGGTCAGTACATTTTTACGCGCGACCGTGTTTTATACCAGAATCAGCTGCCCAAATCCACCGTTTACCGTGTCATTAAATATGCCAGTGAACAGCGCCGTGAAATTTCCCTGGGGACGAGTTCCGGGCTTGTGGGTTCAAATATCATCAACATGGGAACCAGCCGTTTCGGCCAGTGGCTCAGCCGGATTATTCCTAAAGGGTGGACTAGAACAGTAACCAGAAGTTTTAAGCATATTGTCCGTCGGGTGAAGCCTCAGAGTCTGGCTAATTTGATGACGATCATGCGCCAGCCGATTTTTCAGATTGTTTTGGTGGCAACCAAGGAACAAAGCGACATTATTGCTGAAAAATTTCCGCATTTGACCATTACCCGCAGCAGTCCTTACTCTGCTGACTTGATTTCTAAGGGAATGTCTAAAATCAAGGGGATTGCCCGTGTTGCCAGAGAATTTGACATTGAAATGTCTGAGGTCATGGCTTTTGGCGATTCTGACAATGACATTGAAATGCTGTCTGGTGTTGGCTTAGGTGTAGCTATGGGTAATGCCAGTGAGCAGATCAAAAAAATTGCCAGCTATACAACTGCCAGCAACAATGATGACGGGATTTCAAAAGCTCTGTCACATTTTGGTCTGATTCACCATAAAACGGCCAAAGTATTTTCAAGCAGTGACGATAATTTCAATAAGGTCAAGGATTTCCATCAGCTGATGGACGGAGAGACCTGCGAAACACCAAGAGTCTACGATATTATTGAGGGCGGACATCGCTCAGATTTCAAGGCAGAAGAGCTGGTTGAATTTTTATACGCTGCCAGCAACGGCGACCAAGAAGCCTTTGCTCAGGCTGTTGGGAGGCTCCACCAAGCTGTTGATAAGGCGGCCGATAAGGTCTTAGCCAAGCCGCACCCTGAAACACCGCTGGTCGGGCAGGTGGATGCTTTGACAGACCTGCTTTACTTTACTTATGGCTCCTTTGTTTTGATGGGAGTGGATCCTAAGCCTTTTTTTGACACTGTGCACGAAGCCAATATTGGAAAAATTTTCCCGGACGGCAAAGCGCATTTTGATCCTGAAACTCATAAGATTCTAAAGCCGGATGACTGGGAAGAGCGCTTTGCTCCCGAACCGGCCATTAAAAGAGAGCTGGATCGCCAAATTCAAAAATCTCTGCGCAAGTCTTAAAAACTAAGCCTGCTGATGAAGACGGCAAGGGTAGGGATTAAAGTAACTGCGGACAAAAAATAAAAAACGAACAGCTGACTGTGATGGTGCATCATATATCAGCTTGTTCGTTTTTTTATTATTTATAATGTTTTTTCAGGGTCACGGACGACCAGCAAATCTACCTTAGCATGGCGGAGAATATATTCTGATGAAGAACCGATGAGAAGCCGTTCGAAAGCGTTGAGACCGGTTGCTCCAAGCATAATAAGGTCAACTTTTTCGCGCTCAGGAATTTCGGTGGCTAACAGAGGTTTGGGATTGCCGAATTCAATAATCTGTCTGACATTTTCCAACCCTCTTTCACGGGCTTGCTTTTCATAGTCATCTAAGACGCTGTGAGCTTCTTGTTCCAGCTTTTCATAGATATAAGCATCAAAGGTTGCAACACTTTGGAGTGCACGGGTGTCAACGACATGGGTCAAAAGCAGATTGGCATTATTTCTAAGAGCAACACTGACTCCTTTTTCAAAAGCCAGTTCGGACTCATAGGAGCCATCAATAGCAACCATGATATTTTTGTAAGTAGACATAAGCTAAACCTCCGTCTCATCTTTTACTTATATTGTAACCCTTTTCTGAAAAAAAGTAAAATATATCTGAGCATGCCGAAAGACCTTATAATTAGCTATACCCCAAGGAAAGATGAGTTTTTTAATCTTCGGTGAACGAGAGTCACAATCAATACTTTTATGGTGTCGCCGGGAATAAAAACAAGATTGGCTAATAAAGCCTGATGCAGCGGTATATGGGACTGAACTGTCAGGCCGACAGCTCCCATGAAATTGATAAATAATGCCCCTGCCAGCCAGATCAAGAAGAATTCTAAGAAAGCATTGGCCTTGTCAAATTTTTCGGTGACAAGTCCCACAAAAAAGGCTGCAAAAGGATAGGAAAACAAATAGCCTGCTGTGGGTCCCATGAAAGCAGCAATATTGCCGAATCCGCCGGATAAAACCGGCAAACCCAAGGCAGCCAGTACAAGAAAGATAAAGACAGATAAAAATCCGCGCTTAGAACCTAAAAGAGCTCCCGCCAGCATAATGCCCATATTCTGCAGGATGATGGGAACAGGAATAAAGCCCAGAGGGATGCCCGGAATAAAGCCCAGAGCAATGATGATTGCGATCATTACGGCGATCAAAGCGATTGTTTTTGTTTTCATAACAGTAAAAACTCCTTTAGTTAACCTAAAATATCTTTAAGGATAACTGTATTATGGCATATTTTTTAAACAAAAGCAAGAAGAGCTTTAAAAACACCGGCTGCCTGGTCAACAGATGACCTAAAAATGTCTCTTGGCCCCAGGAGTCTGATTGCGATTTTAAGCAAAATGCGCTACAATAATGACACTAATGTAACCAATGAGGTGAAACGATGAGAGAATTTAATAAGTCCATTAAACTTGAGCATGTCGCTTATGATATCCGCGGACCGGTCTTGGAAGAAGCCAACCGCATGATTGCGAACGGTGAGAAGATTCTTCGGCTGAATACCGGCAATCCGGCTGCCTTTGGTCTGACTGCGCCTGATGAGGTTATCCGCGATTTAATTATGAATGCGCGCGAAAGCGAGGGCTATTCGGACTCCAAAGGAATCTTTTCAGCTCGTAAAGCTATTATGCAGTACTGTCAGCTTAAAAATATTCCTGATGTAGACGTGGATGATATTTATATCGGCAACGGCGTGTCTGAAATGATTACCATGTCTATGCAGGGGCTTTTAGATGATGGCGACGAAGTTTTGATACCGATGCCTGACTACCCGCTCTGGACAGCTTCTGTCAGTCTTGCAGGCGGGCATGCTGTTCACTATGTATGTGATGAAAGCTCTGATTGGTATCCGGATATTAATGACATCAAGTCAAAAATCACTTCGAATACAAAAGCCATTGTCATCATAAATCCCAATAATCCCACAGGAGCTCTTTATTCTAAAGATGTGCTGCTGGATATTGTTGAAATCGCCAGACAAAATGATTTGATTATCTTTGCGGATGAGATTTATGACCGTCTGGTTATGGACGGCGGTGAGCATGTGGCTATTGCCAGCCTGGCGCCGGATTTGTTCTGTGTTTCAATGAACGGTCTGTCAAAATCGCATCGTATTGCCGGTTTTCGTGTCGGCTGGATGGTGCTGTCCGGACCGAAAAAGCATGTCAAAGACTATATTGAAGGGCTCAATATGCTGTCAAATATGCGTCTTTGTTCCAATGTTTTGGCCCAGCAGGTCATTCAAACGTCTTTAGGCGGTGTGCAATCTATTGATAAGCTCTTGCTGCCGGGAGGGCGCATCTACGAGCAGCGCAATTTCATCTACAAGGCTATGAATGACATTCCCGGAATTACGGCAGTCAAACCGCAGGCAGGACTTTATATCTTCCCTAAGATTGACCGCAGCATGTACCGCATCGATGACGATGAACAGTTCGTGCTTAATTTCCTTAAACAGGAAAAAGTGCTTCTGGTTCATGGCCGCGGCTTTAACTGGATGGAACCGGATCATTTCCGCATCGTTTATCTGCCGCGCGTTGAAGAGCTTTCTGAAATTCAAGAAAAAATGACACGTTTTCTCAGTCAGTATCGAAAATAAAAGGGCTTTCAAAAAAGTTGTCAAACAGTAAGGAATTTTCTGACAATTATTTGCATTCTAAAAAATCCTTTGTTATAATAGTTTTGACTATCAAAGAAAGAGTGACTTATGGCTAATTTATTATTAAAAACACGACGCATTACGTCCATTTTGCAGCGGTCGGCCGAAAGTCTTCAAAGTGATTTACCCTACGATACGATTGCAGATCAGTTGGCTGAAATTATTGACTGTAATACTTGTATTATCGATGGGAACGGCAATATTCTCGGCTATGCGATGAAGTATAAAACCAATACCGATCGCGTTGAAGAATTTTTCCAAGCAAAAAAACTCCCTGAAGACTATGTCAAATCAGCCAGCCGTATCTATGATACTGAAGCTAATCTGTCGGTTGAAAATGAGCTGACGATTTTCCCGGTTGAATCCAAGGATATCTATCCGGATGGCTTAACGACCATTGCTCCTATTTACGGTGGCGGCATGCGGCTGGGCTCTCTGATTATCTGGCGCAATGACAAAGAGTTCAATGACGATGATTTAATTTTAATTGAAATTGCCTCTACGGTTGTAGGGATTCAGCTTTTGAACCTGCAGACAGAAAATCTTGAAGAGACTATTCGCAAGCAAACGGCAGTTAATATGGCAATCAATACTCTGTCTTATTCAGAAATGAAGGCTGTTGCGGCTATTCTCAATGAACTTGACGGCAATGAAGGCCGCCTGACGGCCTCGGTCATTGCCGATCGGATCGGTATTACACGCAGCGTTATCGTCAATGCCCTTCGGAAACTTGAAAGCGCCGGTATTATTGAAAGCCGATCGCTGGGTATGAAAGGGACTTACTTAAAAGTGATTAATGAAGGTATTTTTGATAAGCTGAAGGATTATAGTTAATGACAAAAGCACTGATTTCAATTGACTACACCTATGATTTTGTGGCTGATGACGGTAAGCTGACAGCAGGTGCACCGGCTCAGGCAATCTCAGAAAGGATTGCTCAGGTGACGCAGGCTGCTTACGACAAAGGCGACTATATTTTCTTTGCCATTGACGGGCACGACGAAGGTGATACTTTCCATCCGGAGACGAAACTGTTTCCGCCTCATAATATCAAAGGAACAAGCGGACGTCATTTGTACGGTTCCTTGGCTGATTTTTATGACCGGCATCAAAAGGACAATCGGGTCTTCTGGCTGGACAAACGCCACTATTCTGCCTTTTCGGGGACGGATTTGGATATCCGCCTGCGCGAACGTGGAATTACGACCCTTGTTTTGACTGGGGTTCTGACAGATATCTGTGTTTTACATACAGCGGTTGATGCCTATAATCTCGGTTATCAAATCGAAGTTGTCAAGTCGGCTGTGGCCTCTTTAAACGAGGAAAATCATCAATTTGCTCTCAGCCACTTGCAAAATGTGCTGGGTGCAACTATAATAGAATAATCAGAAAATTAAATACGAAGAGAAGCAGAGTAGGCCTTGCGGCTTGTCCAGAGAGCATCCGTTGCTGAGAGAGATGCCAAGCTAAAAGAATCCGAAGAACATGCTTTAATCTCCTATCTTAAAAATTTAGGCGTTTTATTCACGTTACGAATCAAGAGGTTATCAATATTTGATAACAAATAACAGTGGCACCGCGGTCTTCGTCTGTTTGATGAAGGCGGTGCTTTTTTAATTACAATAAAGAGGGAATCATGAAAGAATTATTTATCGGAAATTACGGTACAGAACAAGTAGGACAGCGATTGACGGCTAAAGGCTGGGTTGCTAATATCAGAAACCACGGGAAACTCGCTTTTATTGAACTGCGTGACCGTGAAGGCATTTTGCAGGTGTTTGCAGACAGTACGATTGCTGATTTTGAAAAGCTCCACGACTTGCATAAGGAAAGCATTTTGGCGGTGACCGGTGAGGTTGTTGCCCGCGATGAGCGCTTTGTTAATCCTCACATTAAATCAGGGCAGGTGGAACTGCGGGCAGAAAAGATTGACATTATTGCGGACAGCAAGGCTCTGCCTTTTGAACTGGACAGCCATGCCCATGCCGGGGAGGAAATTCGTCAGAAATACCGCTACCTTGATTTGCGTCGGGAAAAGATGACCAGCAATCTCAAACTTCGCCATCAAGTGACAAAAGCCATTCGCGATTACCTTGATCAGGCTGACTTTATTGATGTTGAAACGCCTTATCTGACCAAGTCAACGCCGGAAGGTGCCCGTGACTTTCTGGTGCCGTCACGCGTCTTCAAAAATCAATTTTACGCTCTGCCGCAGAGTCCGCAGATGTTAAAGCAGCTTCTCATGGGAGCGGGCCTTGAGCGTTATTATCAGATCGTCCGCTGTTTTCGTGATGAGGATCTTCGTGGGGATCGCCAGCCTGAATTTACTCAGGTTGACTTGGAGATGAGCTTTGTCAGTGAAGAAGACGTCAGACAGCTGGTAGAAGGCATGCTCAAGGCGGTTGTCAAAGCCAGCAGAGGCATTGACATGCTTGATGATTTTCCGACGATTTCCTATGCAGAAGCCATGAGCCGCTTTGGTTCTGATAAGCCTGACACACGTTTTGCCATGGAGCTTAAAGATTTAACAGAGCTGTCAAAAGGCAATCCGTCACTCTTTTTACAAAAAGGTCTCAAAAAAGAAAACGGTGCTGTTCTGGGTATTTGCGCCAAAGATGCAGCGTCTGCCTTTACCAATCGGCAAATGGCTGCCCTCAAACAGTCAGTTATGGACTTTGGTGTTGCCGGTTTTGCGACAGCGACTGTAGAAAACGGACAAATTACAGGTTCTCTCAAATCGACTTTCAAAGAGCATAATGCGCAATTGCTGGACTTGTTTGGAGCTGAGGACGGAGATTTGATTTTCTTTGTAACAGGATCTTTGAAACGCGTGCAGGAAGCTCTCGGTGCCTTGCGCTTGAAACTGGCTAAAGACCTGGGTCTGATTGATGAGCGCCAGCTGAATTTTCTCTGGGTGACAGACTGGCCGCTGCTGGAGTGGAATGAAGACTTGGGCCGCTACCAGGCTATGCATCATCCTTTCACCCAAGGAGCTTTTGAAGAGGGCAGCAACTGGCAGGAAAATCCTGAAAAGATCATGAGCCGTGCCTATGACATTGTTTTAAACGGCTATGAAATCGGCGGGGGGAGTCTTAGGATTCATGAACGTTCTGTACAGGAAGCTATGTTTGAGCTGCTGGGCATGAAAAAGGCTGACTATGAACGCGATTTTGGTTTCTTCCTTGAAGCTTTAGACTATGGCTTCCCGCCTCATGGAGGGTTAGCTTTGGGGCTTGATCGCTTGGTTATGATTTTAGCAGGAGAAGAAAATATTCGTGAAGTCATCGCCTTTCCTAAAAACGGTCAGGGAGCTGACCCTATGCTTGAAAGTCCAAGCTTTGTCGGAGAGCATCAATTGGCGGATTTGCGCCTTGATTTGCGTGACTAAGCTGCTGCTTTTATGGTAAAATAAAAAAGTTAGTGATATTTTATTAAGGAGAAAATAATGAAGATTTCAGAAGCTGAAGTTCGCCATGTGGCTAATTTGTCTAAGTTGAAATTCTCGGATAGCGAAACGACAGAATTTGCGACAACATTGACCAAAATTGTGGACATGGTCGAATTATTAAATGAAGTTGATACAGAAGGCGTACCCTTTACTTCCAATGTAGCTGATAACATCAATTACATGCGTGAAGATGTTTCTGTACCGGGCTGGAGCCGTGAGGAACTGTTCAAAAATGTTCCGGAACACGAAGACGGCCTTATTAAAGTACCTGCCATTATTGATGACGGAGGAGATGTCTAATGACTTTTAACAATAAGACGATTGATGAATTACATGATCTTCTCGTCAATAAAGAAATTACAGTGCTTGAGTTAACAAAAGCCACTTTGAAAGATATTGAAGAGCGAGAAGATCAGGTGGGCTCTTTTATCACTGTAACTGAAGAAGAAGCCTTGGCACAGGCGGCAGCACTTGACCAAAAAGGTGTTGATGCTGACAATGTCATGTCAGGTATTCCTTTGGCTGTCAAGGACAATATTTCAACAAAGAACATCCTGACAACAGCTGCGTCAAAAATGCTTTATAACTACAAGCCTATTTTTGATGCAACTTCTGTTGAAAAGCTCTATGCTAAGGACATGGTCATTATCGGGAAAACCAATATGGATGAATTTGCTATGGGCGGTTCAACAGAAAATTCCTATTTTAAACTGACTAAAAATGCTTGGAATCAAGACAAGGTAGCCGGTGGATCGTCCGGCGGTTCCGCTACTGCAGTAGCTTCCGGTCAGGTGCGTCTGTCTCTTGGTTCTGATACCGGCGGCTCTATCCGCCAGCCTGCAGCTTTCAATGGGGTTGTGGGGCTCAAACCGACTTACGGCCGTGTGTCACGTTTTGGCTTGATTGCTTTTGGCTCTTCTTTAGATCAAATCGGTCCTTTCTCGCAAACCGTTAAAGAAAACGCCCAATTGCTCAATGTCATCTCAGGTCACGATAAGAAAGATTCAACCTCTTCTCAGGAAGCAGTACCTGATTTCACCCAGTTCATCGGCAAGGACATCAAAGGAATGAAGATTGCCCTGCCAAAAGAATATATTGGTGAAGGTATTGATGACAAGATTAAGGAAACCATTTTGAAAGCAGCTAAGCATCTTGAACGTTTGGGAGCTGTTGTTGAAGAGGTCAGTCTGCCTCACTCTAAATACGGTGTGGCAGTTTACTACATCATCGCTTCATCAGAAGCTTCATCCAACTTACAGCGTTTTGACGGTATTCGCTATGGTTATCGCACCAGTGACTATGAAAATCTGGATGATGTTTATGTCAATACCCGCAGCGAAGGCTTCGGTGAGGAAGTCAAACGCCGTATCATGCTTGGAACCTTTAGCCTGTCATCCGGCTACTACGATGCCTACTTTAAAAAGGCCGGTCAGGTTCGAACGCTGATCATGGAAGATTTCAAGAAAATTTTTGCAGATTACGATTTGATTTTAGGTCCGACAGCACCGACTGTGGCCTATGACTTAGATTCCCAGCATCAGGATCCGGTTGCCATGTATTTGGCCGATCTTTTGACTATTCCGGTGAATTTGGCCGGTCTTCCTGGAATCTCGATTCCTGCCGGTCTGGCAGATGGGCTTCCTGTAGGTATGCAGCTGATCGGCAAACCGTTTGATGAGGCTAAAATCTATCAAGCAGCGGCGGCTTTTGAGGCGACAACAGATTATCACAAACAGCAGCCCGTTATTTTTGGAGGTGACAACTAATGAATTTTGAAACAATCATCGGCTTAGAAGTCCACGTTGAGTTAAAAACAAATTCAAAAATTTTCTCACCTGCACCGGCTCATTTCGGAGAAGATCCAAATGCTAATACCAATATTGTCGACTGGTCTTTCCCGGGTGTCTTGCCCGTTATGAATAAGGGTGTTATCGATTATGGGATCAAAGCAGCCTTAGCGCTCAATATGGATATCCACCAAAGGATGCATTTTGACCGGAAAAATTATTTCTATCCGGACAATCCAAAGGCCTATCAGATTTCTCAGTTTGATGAACCGATCGGTTATAACGGCTGGATTGAAATTGAATTGGAAGACGGAAGCACCAAGAAAATCCGCATTGAACGTGCCCACTTGGAAGAAGATGCTGGGAAAAATACCCACGGTGCAGACGGTTATTCCTATGTTGACCTCAACCGTCAGGGTGTTCCCCTGATTGAAATCGTGTCAGAAGCGGATATGCGCTCACCGGAGGAAGCCTATGCCTATTTGACAGCGCTCAAGGAAATTATCCAGTATACCGGTATTTCCGATGTCAAGATGGAAGAAGGGTCCATGCGGGTTGATGCCAATATCTCTATCCGTCCTTACGGTCAGGAAGAATTTGGTGTTAAAACAGAATTGAAAAACCTCAACTCTTTCAATTTTGTGCGCCGCGGCTTAGCTTATGAGGAAAAACGTCAGGCAGAAGTGCTGCGCGCAGGCGGTGAGATTCAGCAGGAAACCCGCCGTTATGATGAAGCAACAGGTGAAACCCTGCTCATGCGTGTTAAGGAAGGGTCAGCCGACTACCGCTATTTCCCAGAGCCTGATCTGCCAATCTTTGAAATTGAAGATGAGTGGATTGAAAAAGTTCGGGCGGAATTGCCGGCCTTTCCAAAAGAACGCCGTACGAAGTATGTCAATGACCTAGGTTTGTCGGCTTATGACGCTGCCCAATTAACCAGCTCAAAAGCTATTTCAGATTTCTTTGAAGCAGCAGTAGCTAAAGGAGCAGATGCCAAATCTGTCTCTAATTGGCTGCAGGGAGATGTGGCGCAGTATCTCAATGCAGAAGGCCAAAGCATCGACCAAATCGGCTTAACACCTGAAAACTTGACAGAAATGCTTAAGCTGGTAGCTGATGGCACTATCTCTTCTAAAATTGCTAAAAAAGTCTTTGTGCACTTAGCTAAAAACGGCGGTTCAGCAGAAGAGTATGTCAAATCAGCCGGTCTTGTCCAAATTTCAGATCCGGCACAGCTCCTGCCAATCATTCAAGAAGTCTTTGCCAACAATGAAAAGGCCC
Source organism: Streptococcus sp. ELY_90 (assembly GCF_058314475.1). Classification (NCBI taxonomy): domain Bacteria; kingdom Bacillati; phylum Bacillota; class Bacilli; order Lactobacillales; family Streptococcaceae; genus Streptococcus; species Streptococcus sp. ELY_90. Next base: position 20,325 of record NZ_JBZFUJ010000005.1, on the reverse strand, counting down.
TCAATGACTACAAGGGCGGCAATAAAAACGCGGCCAAGTCCCTCGTCGGCCAAATCATGAAAGCAACCAAAGGCCAAGCCAACCCGCAGGTAGCACAAAAGCTGCTTAATGAGGAATTGGCGAAGCTGGTTGATTAAGGTTATCGTTATTTTGTTTTTACAAAGAGCAAGCAAAAAGTGCTTGCTTTCAGACTGAAGAAAAAGTCTATTTTCTCAAAAAGTAATATTTTATTATGATACTTTCCTTAGGTAGCACGGACGATAGCGACTTCCTTCGGAATTCCATATCTAGATTTTGAGCCTAGGTCTCAAAATCTCCGAGAGGCAGAAACTCAATGTTTCTGCCTCTTTTGCTACATCGGAAAGTATCGGGGGAGGTTTTGATCGTTTCTATATTATTTTACAAAATAGAAAAGTAATACCATTCTATGATGAAATTTTAGAGAGAATTTAGTTTTGGGAGATTGTCTACAACCTGAGCAAGCAAAAAGTGCTTGCTTTTTCTTTGTTTTATTTTATAATCAAGTGAAGAAGTAAAAATGAGGACATTATAACATGATGGTTGTCTGTTACAGGCGCTTAAAAAGGGCTTTTGCGGCAACTGTTTATTTAGGAGGTGAACAGATATGGTATTAGAAAATAAACTAGGCTTGACATCATCTCCGGAGCTGGCGCGAGCTGAGGAAAAAATCAGTAAGGAACGTGCCAAATGTCTCTTTGAAAAAGATCTGCTCAGGTCTCAAAAAGCCGGGACTTACGATACATTGGCCTTTATTCACCGCTTTCTGTTTGAAGATGTTTATGACTTTGCGGGGGAGCTTCGCACAGTCAATTTAGCCAAAGGAAATTTTCGCTTTGCTTCTCTTGTTTATCTGGAGCAAGCATTAGCTAATATTGATAAAATGCCCCAGTCCACCTTTGATGAGATTATTGAAAAATATGTAGAGATGAATATTGCCCATCCTTTTCGTGAAGGCAACGGCCGCAGCATGCGTTTGTGGCTGGATCATTTATTAAAACATGAGCTCGGTTGGGTGGTAGACTGGTCTTTAGTTGATAAAGATGACTACTTATTAGCAATGGAGCGCAGCCCTATTCGAGATATTGAGATTAAACATATTTTACGGCAGGCGCTGACCGATCGAGTGGACAGTCGTGAAATTTACATGAAAGGTATTGATCACAGTTATTACTATGAAGGCTATACACTTTATAAAACGGATGAGTTATAAAGCTGATATTTCCGAAGAGATACTGCAAGCAGCAGCAAAAGAGGTTATCGGATACTAATTTTCTTTAGATGAATATGAAAAGATTAAGAAAGATGAGAAGTCATTTATGAAAAATTAGTAGGAGGAAATACTAGTGAATAGATTTTTGAGAGTTATGTTTGTCATTGTGATGATTGCAATGGCTGGTGCGACAGTCTTGCAGTTGTTTTTTCCGGACTATATGGGCAGTCAGTCGGGGTATGGCGTGTCATACGGCTGGCAAAGAGAGATTGCTTTTTGGGATATAGCTGTACTCATTATTTTAGCGGCAGTCAATATCAAGTATGACTGGTTTTATTTGCGTACGGTATTACTGGCTTTAATAGTAGGAGGAACATGCATTGGGACGAACCATTTGATACATTTTACAGATTCCCATTCTCTTATAAATGGCGCAGGAGCTTTAGAAAATTATCTGCTTGTTTTGGGATGGATGATAGGCTGGCGGCTTGAAATACGCTTACAGTCAAGAAAGGTTCTTGAAGAAAAAGAAAATCATTAGTTGTCATTGAGAAATAATATAAGTACCCCTCTGAAAAGTGAAGTCAAATGAAAAAATTTTGCAAAAAATGATTATAAAACAATTTTTAAAGCAGTTGATCCAGAGATTACATTAAAAATTAGTTTTGAAGACTAGTAAAGAGAGGAGTTTGGGACAAAAGTCTCAAACTCTTTCAATTTATGAAGTATCAAATATTAACGCAGTGGTTTATTGGAAGTCCTTATCCCTTGCTACGCAAGTGATAGCGGCCATCCTAATAAACTGTGCGGAGGTGGGACAACAAAATCGAAATCGCCATTTCATGACGATTTACCGATTTTTGTCCCACACTCTTCTTTTTTCTCCACCTCAAAGCCCTGCCATTTTGTAAAAAAATATGTTAAAATAAAGGGTACTATTTTATTTGGAGAAATCTGTGAGTATTGAAAATTATCGACCCGATTTTGTGGTAGAAGCTGTTTACGATTTGACCCCTGATAGCCTGCGAAAACACGGAATTAAGGCCGCTCTTGTGGATCTTGACAATACCTTGATCGCCTGGAATCATCCGGACGGAACACCCGAGCTGCGTGAGTGGCTGGACAGTATGACCGAGGCTGATATGCCGGTGGTTGTGGTTTCCAATAACAGTCATGCGCGTGTCAGACGTGCGGTAGAGCGGTTTCATGTGGACTTTGTCAGTCGGGCCATGAAGCCTTTTGCGCATGGGATTAACGCGGCTGTCAGCCGCTATGGCTTTTCAAAAGATGAAGTGGTCATGGTCGGAGATCAGCTGATGACGGATATTCGTGCAGCACACCGAGCGGGAATCAGGAGTATTTTAGTGAAACCTCTGGTTGAATCCGATGCCTGGAATACCAAGTTTAATCGTGCGCGTGAGCGCCGGGTTTGGAAAAAAATCGAAGAAAAATACGGTAAATTCGTATACAAAAAGGAAATCTAAGTGGAAGCATTATTTTGTATCGGCTGCGGAGCCCAAATTCAAACGCAGGAAAAAGATCAAGCAGGTTACACACCTCAATCGGCTTTAGAAAAGGGATTGGAAACAAACGAAGTCTATTGCCAGCGCTGTTTTCGGCTGCGTCACTACAATGAAATTACCGATGTGCATATCTCTGATGATGCTTTTTTGAAGCTTTTGCACGAAGTGGGCGACAGCCATGCGCTTGTTGTTAATGTGGTTGATATTTTTGACTTCAACGGATCAGTTATTCCCGGTCTGCCGCGCTTTGTCTCCGGCAATGATGTTCTTTTGGTCGGCAATAAAGCTGACATTCTGCCTAAATCTGTAAAGGCTGCTAAGGTAAAACAGTGGCTGAAAGAGCGAGCTCATGAGGAAGGCCTTCGTCCGGTTGATGTTCTCTTGACCAGTGCGCAAAATCATTATGCCATCAAGGAATTGATAGAGCGTATTGAAGAGCTGCGTAAGGGCCGTGATGTTTATGTGGTTGGCGTTACCAATGTCGGCAAGTCAACGCTGATTAACGCTATTATCAGGGAGATTACCGGTGATAAGGATGTGATTACCACTTCGCGTTTTCCGGGAACGACGCTGGATAAAATTGAAATTCCGCTGGATGACGGCAGCTATATCTTTGATACACCGGGGATTATCCACCGCCATCAGATGGCTCATTACCTGTCAGGCAAGGCGCTCAAATACATCAGTCCTAAAAAGGAAATCAAGCCTAAGACTTATCAGCTTAATCCTGAACAGACCCTCTTTTTAGGCGGTCTGGGCCGCTTTGATTTTATTTCCGGTGAGAAGCAGGGCTTTACCGCTTATTTTGACAATAATCTGCAGCTTCATCGGACCAAATCAAGAGGGGCAGATGCTTTTTATGATAAGCATGTTGGCGGTCTTTTGACACCGCCGGACAAGAAAGAACTGGAAGATTTCCCGCAGTTGGTGAAACATGAGTTTACCCTTAAAGAAAAGACGGATGTTGTCTTTTCCGGCTTAGGCTGGATTCGGGTCAAAGGACCAGCAAGGATTGCTGCTTGGGCACCGCAGGGCGTCGCTGTAGTGACACGAAAAGCATTAATATAAAAACATAAAGGAAGATTATGGCATTAACAAGTAAACAAAGAGCTTTTTTAAAGAGTGAAGCCCATTCGCTTAAGCCGATTATCCAAATCGGCAAGAACGGTCTCAACGATCAAATCAAAACAAGTATCCGAAAGGCTCTGGATGCACGCGAGCTGATCAAGGTGACGCTTTTGCAGAATACGGATGAGAATATCCATGACGTTGCAGAGATTTTGGAAGAGGAAATCGGTCTTGAGACAGTTTTGAAAATCGGCCGTATTTTGATCCTGTACAAGGAATCCAGCCGCAAGGAAAACCGGAAGATTTCAGCTAAAGTTAAAACAATCTAAAGAGTTGATTTTGATAGTGGAGGCAAGATGGCTTTAGAACTGTTGACACCTTTTACCAAGGTGGAATTGGAAGAAGAAAAAAAAGAAAGCAATCGTAAACAGGTTGGTATTTTGGGAGGCAATTTTAATCCTGTCCACAATGCCCATTTGGTTGTTGCTGATCAGGTAAGGCAGCAGCTGGGACTTGATCAGGTGCTTTTGATGCCTGAGTTTATACCGCCTCATGTTGATAAGAAAGAAACCATTGATGAAAAGCATCGTCTAAAGATGCTGCAGCTGGCGATTGAAGGTATTGAGGGGCTTGATATTGAAATGATTGAGCTGGAACGCAAAGGAGTCTCCTATACTTACGATACTATGAAACTGCTGACCGAAAAAAATCCGGACGTTGATTATTATTTCATCATCGGTGCTGATATGGTTGACTATCTGCCTAAATGGTATAAGATTGATGAGTTAGTGCAGCTGGTGCAGTTTGTCGGTGTTCAGCGGCCTAAGTATAAGGCCGGGACTTCTTATCCGGTGATTTGGGTGGATGTGCCATTGATGGATATTTCATCCAGCATGCTGAGAGAATTTATCCGCAAAAATCGAAAGCCCAATTTTCTATTGCCCAAGCCGGTTCTGGACTACATTGAGAAAGAAGGACTGTATCAATGACCTATGAAACTTATACCGGTCTGACGCGCGAGAGCCTGTTGGAAAAGCTCCAAACGCAGGTGTCCCAAAAACGCCTGAAGCATATGCTAGGTGTTGAAAAAGCCAGCGTCTACTTGGCTGAAATCAATGACTATGATGCTGAAAAAGCAGGGCTTGCAGGCCTCCTGCATGATTATGCCAAGGAGCTGTCCGATGAGGAATTCCTTACTTTAATTGACAAGTATGACCTCAATCCTGACCTTAAAAATTGGGGCAATGAAGTCTGGCACGGCACGGTCGGCATTTACAAGATTCAAGAAGATCTGGGATTGACAGATAAGGAGATTTTGCGGGCTATCGAAATCCATACGGTCGGAAGCAGCCACATGACAACTTTGGATAAGATTGTCTATGTGGCTGATTATATTGAGGCTAACCGCGATTTTCCGGGTGTGGATAAGGCACGTGAGATTGCTGAGGAGTCGCTGGATAAGGCGGTGGCCTATGAAACGGCACACACAGTTGAACATTTAGCGCATCTGGCTGTGCCGATTTATCCGCAGACAATTGAGACTTACAATGCTTATGTGAGGTATTTAAGAGAGGACTAAATGAAGGAAAAAGAATTATTAGAAATCATCGTCAAGGCCGCTGATGAAAAACGGGCCGAAGATATTGTCGTATTAGATTTGCAAGGGCTGACGACCTTGACAGATTATTTTATTATTATGCATGCGGCCAACAGCCGTCAGCTGGAAGCTATTGCTGACAACATCCGTGAGAAGGTAATCGCTGCAGGCGGCGATGCCAGCCATATTGAAGGCGACTCAAAAGGTGGCTGGGTGCTGCTTGATCTCAATGATGTGGTTGTTCATATCTTTTCAGAAGAAGAGCGTCTTCACTACAACCTTGAAAAACTCTGGCACGAAGCGCCGCTGGTGGACGTGTCAGAATACTTAGCGTAAAAGATAACCTTGCCGCCTGGCAAGGTTTTTGACCACTGAATGGCAAGTATTAGCAATCGAAGATTAGCTGACGCACCCACTGCCTAAGGCAACAATCAAAAACAAAATATATTATGGAAAAAAATTACGAAAAATTTGCATCGGTTTACGATGCCATCATGGACGACAGTCTTTATGAACAATGGACCGACTTTTCGCTCCGCCATTTGCCAAAAGAGAAAGAAAACAAGAAACTCCTGGAGCTGGCCTGCGGGACCGGCATTCAGTCCGTTCGCTTCAAGCAGGCTGGTTTTGATGTGACCGGACTGGATTTGAGTGCGGATATGTTGGACTTGGCAGGCAAACGTGCCGAGGCAGCGCACATGGACGTTCCTTTTGTGCAGGGCAATATGCTGGATTTATCCCCAATCGGCAACTTTGATTTTGTAACCTGTTATTCGGATTCGATTTGCTACATGGCTGATGAAGCAGAAGTTGGTGATGTTTTTGCGCAAGTTTACGCGCATCTCAATGAAGGCGGGATTTTCATTTTTGATGTGCATTCGACTTATCAGACGGATGAGGTTTTTCCGGGCTATTCTTACCATGAAAATGCCGAAGACTTTGCCATGGTATGGGATACTTATGAAGATGAGGCGCCGCATTCGGTTGTCCACGAGCTGACCTTTTTCATTCAGAACGAAGACGGGCGTTTCACGCGCTACGATGAGGTCCATGAAGAACGCACCTATGAAATCTTAACCTATGACATCTTGCTGGAGCAGGCAGGTTTCAAACAGGTTAAGGTCTATGCAGACTTTGAGGATAAAGAGCCGACGAAGACCAGTAGACGGTGGTTTTTTGTGTGTGAGAAGTAGGAAGGTTATTAGATGACCAATGTTTTATTATTGATGGCAGTTCTATGCTTGTCAATGTATTTTCTTTATCCATATTTCTATTCTAAGCGTTTTGAAAAGTGGCTTTTGAGTATGAGAAATGTACATAATTATGATGAAGATGAGATACGTACTCTTTTGAGCGATATTGCTATGAAGGGGTTTCAGTTTTTCAATGAAACGCTACCCTACGGTCGTGCTAAATGGTTTCTTGAAAGTAATGATGAATTTAGAAAAATAGCTACTTCAGAGGAAATAGAATATTTTGGCTATACTCCAGTTAGGAGTAAAATTGAAAAAGAATTTTTAGAGTATGGGATTTTGCTGACCCAGGATGGAATCTTCTTAAGAAACCAGATTGAAAAAGAGAAAGATGGCAAGAAATACTATCAAACTAAATCAGAGTTTTTCCCGTTCGATGGGCTGTGGAAAGCTAGACCAAAAGAAAAGGGAATTCTTCTTTACTATCCTAAAAAGAATAGAAATCTATCTTTTGATTTAGGCGATAAGCAGAGCGGTTTATTAAACGGACTAAATAGTCTTATTAAGACGGGATATACAGCAGATTTACATCTTGATTTTATTCATCAGCAAGTTTCTGAATTATCGACCACTAATTTTACCTATAATAGACCTCAAGATAAAGGAAACGTTACTGGTTCATTGGTTGGGATAAATATGCTACTTAAGGGACATCTGAAAAATATTCAGTTTAATCCTATTGCAAATGGTAGAATGGGACATGGCTACGCTGCTGAATATGCTAACGACCTTGTTGATAAGGTTAAAAATCCTTTTAAAGATGTGCGTCAAGTTGGTCAGAATAATCTTAAAAATGGTGCCGATCGTATAGTTGGCAATCAATTTATACAAACGAAATATTATTCCAATGCTCGAAATACAATCAATTCAGCGTTTGATAAGAAAGCAGATGGTGGAATGTATCGGTATGAAGGAATGCAGTTAGAAGTCCCGAAAGATCAATATAATGAAGCTGTTAAATTGATGCAGAATAAAATCAAGAAAGGAAAGGTTTCGGGTCACACAAATCCGAAAGATGCATATAAAATCGTTAGAAAGGGTCATGTCACTTATAATGAAGCTAAGCTGATTGCAAAAGGTGGAAATATCACTTCTCTAAAGTATGATGTTCTTGATGGGGCTATTCAAACTCTCCCAGTAGCTGGAATTAGTTTTGTTATCGTTTTTGCACAAGCAAAGTGGGCGGGTAACTCTACTAAGGAATCGGCTGGTTTAGCTTTACAGAGTAGTGTCAAAACCCTAGTTGTAGGTACTGTAGTTTATGCAGGTTCGCAACAAATAGGGAAAATCTTGACAAATAAGATAGCAGATGCGACGAGTAAAAAGATTGCTGCACAAATTGTTGCTCGTAGAGCAGCGGGCATCATTTCTTTTGGAGTTGTTATGGGACCGGATGTTTTTGATGCTTTAACGGGAAGGATTTCAAGTCAGCAACTCTTAAAAAATACCTTAGTTGCGGGTAGTGGTATTCTAGGTGGTGCAACAGCAGGGTCTTTTGTACCTGGCATTGGGACGCTAGTTGGTGCTATGGTAGGTGCTACTGCTGCAACGATTGGAGCAAAAGCACTACTAGATAATTTTATTGAAGATGATAGAGTAGAAATGTTTGCAATCTTGAAAGAAGAGTTTATAGATGTCGTTATGTCTATGACTCTTACAGATAAAGAATTTTCACAAATTCAAGAACTTATTTTTGATAAAAATTTAGAAAGTAAATTGAAAGATATGTTTCAAGAAAAACAGAGCACTACTAATCGAAAATATACCAGAGATGTCATAGTAGAGGATGTTGTCACGAAGATTATATCTAACCGTTCAAAAATAGATGAAAACTTAATATTAGAGGCGGTTGAGCTTGTTGAAAATGAATTTGTCGTTTGACCTCAGAAATTGTTAATCACTTGTGATCTTCATCTATAAGAATTTTTAATGGTTCTTTGTGTGTGAAAAGTAGGAATAGTATGATAAGGGTAGTGTGAGAGGCATTATTTTTAAAGATTAACTATAGAAAGGAGTTCTATGACGGTTACAGGCATCATCGCCGAATTCAATCCTTTCCACAATGGGCACAAGTATCTGCTGGAGCAGGCGCAAGGGCTAAAGATTGTGGCTATGAGCGGCAACTTTGTGCAGCGCGGCGAACCCGCTATTATTGATAAATGGACACGGGCGCAGATGGCGCTTGCGCATGGTGCTGACCTTGTGGTGGAGCTGCCTTTCCTCGTCTCCGTGCAGTCGGCTGACTATTTTGCGGCAGGTGCTGTGGCTATTCTGCACCGGCTGGGCATTGATACTCTGGCCTTTGGCACGGAGGAAGTGCTGGATTATCAGCGCTTATCTGATGTTTATGGGGAAAAAGCAGAGCAGATGGAGGCTTTTGTCCAAACGCTGCCAGATGACCTGTCCTATCCGCAGAAAACACAGAAAATGTGGGAAACCTTTGCGGGGATTAAATTCTCAGGAGAAACACCTAACCACATTCTTGGGCTTGCTTACGCCAAAGCTTGCGCAGGGAAGAATATCCGACTGCAGCCTATCCGGCGCATCGGGGCAGGCTATCATTCCGATGAGAAAATCGAGATTGCCTCAGCAACGGCTATTCGCAGGCATATCACCGATAAATCATTTGTGGAAAAATCTGCACCCAGCAGTGGCCTGATCTTAAGTTCCCCACAGGTATCTTGGGGGAATTATTTTAATCTGTTGAAATATCAGATTGTGATCAGTCCGGATTTAACTCAAATCTTTCAAGTCAATGAGGAACTGGCCAGCCGTATCAGCTCAGCTATTCGGAGCGCAGCGACGGCAGAAGAACTCGTGGAAAAAGTCGCTACCAAGCGCTACACTAAGGCGCGCGTGCGCCGCATCCTGACCTATATCCTTGTCAATGCCAGAGAAGCTGGCTTGCCCAAAGCTGTCCATGTCCTTGGCTTCACTGACAAAGGGCGCAAGCATCTCAAAACGGTAAAGAAATCTGTGGATATCATCTCTCGCATCGGCGCTGAACCGTGGGATCCTATGACCCAGCAAGCCGATCAGGTCTATCAGTTAGGCCATCACAAAATCACAGAACAAACATGGGGACGGGTGCCGATAACAATCAAAAATGAAGTCCAGTAAAAATGCTGTGCTTCATTTTTTGTGTTCAATTAGAAAAAGTCACAAAAAATAAAATTTTTTGCAGTGGCATACAAAAAGGTGAAATGATTGTCATTAGGAATAGTGAAAGTAGGAGAAAGAGTATCAGGAGAAGTAATTTTTTTGTGATATAATGAAAAGCAGAACAATAAATACTTGTAAAGAGAGTAGCGATGGCAAATATTGAAAAAGTAAATCAAGTTAATCAGACTGATAAATTTCCCTATAAAGTTTCTGCAAATTATCTTTCAAATTTTATGCGAAAAAAAGATTATCTTGAAATTGCAATTAAAAATATGGCCTTTATTCCAAGATATTACTATGAATATTTAGATTATCTTGATTTGAATTATAATAAAGAAAACATCAAAGGTATATTTGTTCCAATGGTGTGTTTTTGTGATATTCCTTTACATCAGATTTCAATTCATGCTGAAGGAGATAGTGGTTATGGTAAATTTGGTATTGCTTTGACAAAAGAGTGGGGGGAGCAAAATGGATTACAACCAATTCATTATGTAAATCCCAAATCAATGTTTACTCAGCAATTTCAACTCTCGCTTAATTCAGTTCTAAAGGAAATTGAAAAGATTGATATTGATTCTAAATTGGATGAATTATCAGATTCGTTACTAGAACAATTACGATTTATGAAGCCTAATTTTGGTATAATGGACAAATTTAGTGGTGAAAAGATAGAGAAAATTAAGAAAAATTTTCACGATGAACATGAATGGCGATTTGTGCCTAATATAGATACAGATGATGCTCCTGATATTATTATTGATCCAACAGATCAAGAGTATTTTTTAGCAGAGAAGAACACAAAAGTATTTACAGAGTCACTAAGAGCTATAAAGAAATCTTATCTTAAATTTTCGGTTGAAGATATTAAATATCTTTTTGTAGAAACAGATAAAGATAGAGATAATTTAATTACTTATATTATGAAACTTAGAGGGAATAAACTTTTGAAAAAAGACAAATATAAAATGGTAAGTAAAATTATTGTTTATTCTGACTTGGCGGAGGATTTATAAATGGGAAAACTTAAAAAAAATTTCACTAGAAATAATAAAGAATTTATTACGAAAAGTATCCCAAAGGGATTAGAGAAAATGTTGGACTCTCAAGCTCCTGAAGGATATAAATATATACCAATCGAAGGTGAAAAATCAATCTTTACTCTAGTACCAAAATCGGATAATAAACTAAATTTTTCTTTAAGTAACATAAAACTTCCAAAGGAGATAGACGGATTAGAAGTTACCCCAGATAATATTTTTGACGTTTTATATGTTACACAAACTCCTTTTAACATATCAGAAACTGAACTCAAGATTGATGGAAAAAGTTATGGTTCGCCTTCAGATGTATTTGTTAAAAATATAATTTCTAAGAATAAAAGTGAGTCCCTATTAACTCCCTTTGTGTTTCCAGAAATTAAGACCCCCATCAAAGTAAAAATAAAAGATAAGATTTTAAATTTTCAAGTAAAAAGAGTGGCATATCCATCATTGACTGATATTAAACTGGTTAACACTAATTATAATTTTATAGACTTAGAACTTCTTGTGTCAAATCAAGGAGGTAAACGTAGTGAAGTTACTGGAAACATTTCTTTATGTTTAAAGAAATTAGAAACAATAGATGAAGTTTTAATGAATAAAGATATTATAAAAGGGATTTCTAATAATGAAATTTCTTTGGTTGATTTTGAAAATAGAAAAACAAGCAATACTAAGAAAAAAAATACTAAAACATCTATTGATGCTTTACTGAACTTTTATAAAAAGTTGCAAGAACTAGAAAAAGTATTAGGTATAAAATTTTATAATGAAACTACTTTTAATAATAAAACTGCAATATTTACGAAACAACTTTATGCTTCACTAATTAATGAATCTTTCTATAAAATGAGTATCAATATGAATGCTTCTCATAATTTTATTGGAACAAACGTCCCTAAAATTATGTACGATTCAATGAAGAATGAAACAGGATTGGCTTTTTATACTGTTTCTGAACAAATTCAACAATTTTTTGGACAGACCATCCACTACTATCTGATTTCAATTTACTTAAATATTTGTATACTGTCTGTAGATGATTCTGAAAATGAATCTAAAATAGAGTTCAAATTTTTAGAAGATGGGAAAGCATTTCAAAAAATAACTTTAAAAGAACCAGAGGAGCCCATGTCTCCAAGTGAACTTAATGAATTTTTATCAACTAATAATATTATTGATATCGATGATTTTAAATGGTAGTAATATTTGTACTAATATATTTTATTACAATATCCCTTAGGCGACTTTCATTGATTACAGATGTATATTGCAATCTCCTATCATCTCTTTAATCTTTAAATATTATTTCGTTAATTCATCTATTTATAAAATTCTGCAGACTTAGCAATTAAGTTTGAGAATCCCGTCAAAATCACAAGTGAAAACGGTTTTATGTTATAATGATATTAGTCTATCTAAGGAGGAAAAGGAGCAGATGAAAACAATAAATATTGCAAACGGTCCGCAAAATGTACCGGTACTTATTCAAGGCTGTATGCGCATGCCCAGTCTGAGCAATGAAGAGGCAGCTAAGGTGATTCAGGATGCTTTTGATGCCGGCATCACTTTTTTTGACCATGCGACTTGTTATGGTGAAGACGGTGCTGCCGAGCGGCGCTTTGGTGAAGCTTTTAAATTGACAGGTATCAAGCGTGAGGACATTTTTTTACAGTCTAAATGCGGTCTGCGATTTGAACGCAATGAGTTTGACTGGACCAAGGAAAATATTTTAGCCAGTGTTGATGAAAGTCTGGAACGTCTTCAGACAGATTATTTAGATTCGCTTTTGCTTCATCGGCCGGATGTCCTCTTTGATCCTGAAGAAGTGGCGGCAGCTTTTGATGAATTGGAAAAAAGCGGCAAAGTTCGCCATTTCGGTGTCAGCAATCTGATGCCTCTGCAAATTGACTTGCTCAAAAAATATGTCAAACAGCCTCTGGTTTTCAACCAGCTGCAGCTTTCTTTGGAGCAATCTCAGCTGATTGATCAGCCGCTCTACATGAATAATAAAGAAACAGAGATGTCTGTCAACCGTGACGGCGATGCTCTTGATTACTGCCGGCTGCATGATATTACGATTCAAGCCTGGTCACCGCTTCAATACGGTTTCTTTGAAGGAACTTTTGTTGATAATCCAAAATTCCCAGAATTAAATGAGGTTTTGGAAAAATTTGCCCGCCGTGAAGGAGTGACAAAAGCAGCCGTAGCTTTGGCCTGGATTTTGCGCCATCCTGCTAAAATGCAAGTCATCATCGGCAGCATGAATCCTGAACATATCAAAGAAGCTGCACAGGCCAGCAAGGTTACGCTGTCTCATCACGATTGGTATGAACTCTACCTGGCATCAGGAAAATACCTGCCATAGTGTGCAGATTTGCTAAGTGTTAAAAATAGGTGTGCAAAATTGTTATGCTGAGAGGACATCTTGTCCTCTTTTTTGCTACAGAAAATCTAACCGCTCACCTGAGATAAAAATTCCCATTTTACTATCTTCTGTCAAAATGCTATAATAATAGAGTTATTGGGGAATAGCTTCTGCTATTTCCAAAAGAAATTTAAATAAAAAAGGACGGGATTCAAAGCGAAAGAGCTGAATCGGTCCTTTTATATCAAGATAAAGGAGACTTTCATGGGACGTAAATGGGCAAATATTGTTGCAAAGAAAACGGCTAAAGACGGCGCAAATTCAAAGGTGTATGCTAAGTTTGGCGTTGAGATCTATGTGGCTGCCAAGCAAGGTGATCCGGATCCGGAGTCAAATTCAGCTTTGAAATTCGTGCTTGAACGCGCTAAGCAAGCGCAGGTGCCTAAACACGTTATTGATAAGGCTATTGACAAGGCCAAGGGAAATACAGATGAAACCTTTGTAGAAGGACGTTATGAAGGATTTGGTCCGAACGGTTCAATGATTATTGTGGATACACTAACATCAAATGTTAACCGTACAGCTGCCAACCTTCGGGCTGCCTTCGGAAAAAACGGAGGAAACATGGGAGCTGCAGGTTCTGTTTCTTACATGTTTGATAAGAAAGGTGTTATTGTTTTTGCAGGCAATGATGCTGATGCCGTCTTTGAACAGCTCTTGGAAGCAGATGTTGATGTGGAAGACGTTGAAGCAGAGGACGGCAGCATTACCGTCTATACGGCTCCGACTGATCTGCATAAGGCGCTTGAAGCTTTGCGTGCTTCAGGGATTGAAGAATTTCAGATTACAGAGCTTGAAATGATTCCGCAGTCTGAGGTTGCTTTGGAAGGGGAAGATCTCGAAATCTTTGAAAAGTTGGTAGATGTCCTTGAAGATGATGACGATGTCCAAAAAGTTTATCACAATGTAGAAGGATTATAAGATAAAAGGTCTGCATAGCAGGCCTTTTCTTTAAGCGCAATTCTTGAAAAGTTATTTTAAAAGGGCTATCATAGGGATATTAAAAAAAGAAGTGAGGAAAAATATGTCAACTTTTGCAGAAGATATAAAAGATTTTGAACCCGTAACAGCCAAAGAAGCACAAAAAAGAATTGACAGCGGTGAACGGTTTATTCTTTTTATCGGTCGCTCCACTTGTCCTTTCTGCCGGCGGTTTGCACCCAAGCTGAGCAATGCAGCTAAAGCTGACCAGCAGGCAGTCGCCTTTTTAAACAGTGAAGATCAAACTGATTTAAAGGGTATTCAGGAACTGCGCAGTGCCTATTCTGTCAACACTGTTCCGGGGCTTTTGGTAGCTCAAAATGGTCACATCAAGGTGGTTTGTGACTCGTCGCTCTCAGAAGAAGCTATCCGTGATTTTATGGCTTAACGCTTACAATCCCTGCTCTCAGGGATTTTTTGCTGACTTTCCTCTTGCTCTTAAGGCTTAATTTTGTTATAGTATTTGATGACTTTAAATGATGAGGAGAATTAACTATGTCTTATACGACACTTATTATGTTTGCTGTTCTTATTGGAGCAATTTTTTTGATGCAGCGGTCTCAGAAAAAGCAGGCTCAGGAACGCCAAAATCAGCTCGATGCAATCACTAAAGGCGACGAAGTGGTAACTATTGGCGGCATGTACGCTGTTGTAGATGAAGTGGATAAAGACAGCAAAAAAATTGTTCTTGACGTTGACGGAGTATTCCTTCCGTTTGAATTGACAGCGATCAAGCGCGTGGTGGCTAAGGGAGACAGTGCATCTTCGCTGCCGGAAGAATCAGCTGAAGCAATTGAAACTTCAGATACAGTTGATGCTTCAGACAAAGCATCAGATGGCGAATCTGCTATTGAAGAATAATATTGGCCCCTCAATCATACTAGATTGGGGCTTTTTTAGGTGAAAGAACAGTCACAATTCTTAAATTATGGTAAAATAGAAACAATAGTATTTTTTAAGGAAAAGTAATGTTTGCATTTAAGAGAAAAAAACAAGACGTAAAATTAGCCAAAATCCCCAATCATATTGCTATTATTATGGATGGCAACGGGCGATGGGCTAAGAAACGCTTAAAACCGCGTGTTTTTGGGCATAAGGCGGGAATGGACGCTTTGCAGAAAGTGACGATAGCTGCTTCAGATTTAGGAGTTAAGGTTCTGACGGTTTACGCCTTTTCAACGGAAAACTGGAGCCGCCCTCAAGATGAAGTCAAATTCATCATGAATCTGCCGGTAGAATTTTTTGACAAATATGTCCCCGAACTCCACAAAAACAATGTTCGTATCGTGGTCATCGGGGATAAGGAAGGTCTGCCCAAGCCTACTTTAGATGCTTTGGAGCGTGCCCGAGAAATGACCAGGCACAATTCAGGGCTGATTTTAAATTTTGCCTTGAATTACGGCGGCCGTGCTGAGATCACCAATGCTGTAAAATTAATTGCTCAGGATGTCTTGGATGCCCGCCTGAATCCCGGAGATATTACAGAAGATCTTATTGCTGCCTACCTGATGACTGACAGCCTTCCTTACTTGTACCGGGATCCTGATTTAATCATCAGAACCAGCGGAGAAATGCGGCTCAGCAACTTCTTGCCTTGGCAGTCCGCTTACAGTGAATTCTATTTCACCGAGGTTTTGTGGCCTGACTTTGACAGGGATGCCCTGCTTTTGGCTATTGAAGAATTCAATCATCGTCACCGTCGGTTTGGCGGCGTTTAGAAGGAGTTTATCATATGCAGAAACGAGTTATTTTCGGAGGGGCGGCCTTAGCTGTTTTTCTGCCTTTCTTGTTCTTAGGAGGAATCTTTTTTCAGCTCTTTGTCGGCATTTTAGCGATGATCGGTGTATCAGAAATGCTGAGAATGAAGGGCCTGGAAATCTTTTCATTCGAAGGCATCCTGACAATGCTTGCAGCCTTTGTGCTGACAGTGCCTTTAGGCAGCTACTTAACTTTTTTGCCCATTGACGGCAATTTTAGTTCTTTTAGCTTGGTCGTATTCCTGATTTTAGCAGGAACAGTTCTCAATACCGGACATTACTCTTTTGAAGACGCGGCTTTCCCGATTGCTTCCAGTCTTTACGTAGGAATAGGCTTTCAAAATCTTATCAATGCCCGCATCACAGGTCTTGACAAAGTCTTTTTGGCTTTGTTTATTGTCTGGGCAACAGATATCGGTGCTTATATGATTGGGCGGCAGTTTGGCAAGCGCAAGCTGATGCCGGCTGTTTCACCCAATAAGACGGTTGAAGGCAGCTTGGGCGGTATTTTGTCAGCAGTAGTCATTGCTTTTGTGTTCATGCTTTTTGATAAAAATGTCTATGCCCCTCACAATTTCTTTGTGATGCTCCTTTTGGTTGTGCTCTTTAGTGTTTTTGCTCAGTTTGGTGATTTAGTAGAAAGTTCTATTAAACGTCATTTTGGTGTCAAAGACTCAGGCAAGCTGATACCGGGGCACGGCGGTATTTTGGATCGCTTTGACAGTATGATTTTTGTTTTCCCTATCATGCACTTCTTTGGATTATTCTAAGAAGGAGGCAATGAAACGATGTCAGGATTAATTGCGTTTATCATTATTTTTGGAATTATAGTACTTGTCCATGAATTTGGGCATTTCTATTTTGCCAGAAAATCAGGAATTTTAGTCCGAGAGTTTGCAATCGGCATGGGACCGAAGATTTTTGCCCATCAAGGCAAAGACGGCACGGCCTATACGCTGCGCATGCTGCCTTTAGGCGGCTATGTCCGTATGGCAGGCTGGGGAGATGATACAACCGAGATCAAAACAGGCGCACCCGCTGCTTTGACCCTTAATGATAAGGGAGCTGTGATTCGTATCAATCTGTCTGATAAACAGCTGGACAAAACAGCGCTGCCCATGAATGTCACCGCTTATGATTTAGAGAACAGACTGGAAATTACCGGCCTTGTTTTAGATGAAACCAAGACGTATCCGGTTGACCATGACGCAACCATTGTTGAAGAAGACGGAACAGAAATAAGAATTGCACCTTTAGATGTTCAATACCAAAATGCTACTGTATGGGGGCGTTTGATTACTAATTTTGCGGGTCCGATGAATAATTTTATTCTGGGAATTCTTGTTTTTATTATCCTTGTCTTTGTGCAAGGCGGGGTCCAAGATGCTTCCAGCAACCGTGTAAGAGTAGTCCCGGACGGTGCTGTTGCAAGGCTGGGTGTCAAAGATAACGACCGGATTCTGCAGATTGGCAAAAATAAAGTTGATAACTGGGAAGATCTGACCAAGGCAGTGGCCGAATCAACGACTGATTTAGGCAAGCATGAGACGATTCCTTTTAAAGTTAAGACTGAGACAGGTGTTGATACATTACAGGTTCGCCCAAGGAAAGTCAACGGCAGCTATGTTATTGGTGTTATGCCGAGCTTGAAGAACGGTTTTGCGGATAAGATAGTCGGTGCGTTTAAGATGTCCTGGGACGGTGCCTTTGCCATATTAAATGCACTGAAAAATCTCATCTTGCAGCCAAGTCTTAACAAATTGGGCGGGCCGGTTGCTATCTATCAGATGAGCAATACAGCTGCCAGAGAAGGCTTAGCACCTGTTCTCAACCTGATGGCAATGCTGTCTATTAACTTAGGTATTTTTAATTTGATTCCAATTCCAGCTCTTGACGGCGGAAAAATTTTAATCAATCTGATAGAAACGATCCGTAAAAAACCGCTTAGGCAGGAAACAGAAACCTACATTACACTCGCCGGTGTTTTGGTCATGGTCGCATTGATGATTGCAGTGACTTGGAATGATATTATGCGAGCTTTTTTCTAAACTAATTTAGATGGAGAATAATTTTTAATGAAACAAAGTAATATGTTAATCCCAACCTTGCGCGAAATGCCAAGTGATGCGCAGGTTATCAGCCATGCGCTTATGGTGCGTGCCGGTTATGTTCGCCAAGTGTCGGCAGGGATTTATTCTTATCTGCCCTTAGCTAGCCGGGTGATTGAAAAGATTAAACAGATTATGCATGAGGAGTTTGACAAAATCGGGGCAGTTGAGATGCTGGCTCCGGCTCTTTTGACAGCTGATTTGTGGCGTGAATCGGGGCGTTATGAAACCTATGGTGAAGATCTCTACAAGTTAAAAAACCGCGATCAGTCAGACTTTATTTTGGGACCGACGCACGAGGAGACCCTTACCAGCTTGATCAGAGATTCTGTCAAATCATACAAGCAGCTGCCTTTGAATCTTTATCAGATTCAGGCTAAATACCGTGATGAAAAGCGTCCCCGCAACGGTCTGCTTCGTACTCGTGAATTCATCATGAAAGATGGCTACAGCTTTCACGCTAACTATGACAGTCTTGATGTTACTTATGAAGATTATCGCACAGCATACGAAGCGATTTTTACCAGACTTGGTTTAGATTTTAAGGCTATTATCGGTGATGGCGGCGCTATGGGCGGCAAGGACAGTCAGGAATTTATGGCAATTACGCCGGATCGGACTGACTTAGAGCATTGGCTGGTTCTTGATAAGTCTATTGCTTCAATAGAAGAAATTCCCGAGGATGTTTTGTCAGAAATTAAAGCAGAACTCTCATCATGGCTTATATCAGGTGAGGACACCATTGCTTATTCAAGTGAATCCGATTATGCTGCCAACCTTGAGATGGCTACGAGCGAGTACAGACCAAGCGGAAAGGTTGTTTCCCACGAAGAGGTTCAGCGTGTTGAAACTCCAGATTGTAAGACGATTGACGAAGTCGCAGATTTCTTAGGAATAGATGAATCACAGACCATCAAGACCCTGCTTTTCATTGCAGATGATGCCCCTGTTGCTGCCCTGCTTGTGGGCAATGACCGCATCAACGATGTTAAACTGAAAAACTATCTGGGAGCGGACTTTTTGGAGCCTGCTACGGAAGATGAAGCAAAAGCAATTTTCGGTGCTTCATTTGGATCTTTGGGTCCTGTCAATCTGCCGGAAAATGTTACAATTATAGCGGATCTTAACGTTCAGAATTTAGGCAATGCCGTTGTCGGTGCCAATGAAGACGGTTATCATTTGACCGGAGTTAATCCCGAACGCGACTTTAAAGCAGTTTATGCAGATATTCGCGAAGTTTGTGAAGGCGAAACATCTCCGGACGGCAAGGGTGTTCTCAAATTTGCCCGCGGTATTGAGATTGGGCATATTTTCAAACTGGGAACGCGTTATTCCGAAAGCATGGGGGCTAATATTCTGGATGAAAACGGCCGTTCCATTCCTGTAGTAATGGGAAGTTACGGTATCGGTGTCAGCAGGATTTTGTCAGCAGTTATTGAACAGCGTGCCCGTATTTTTGTCAATAAAACACCTAAAGGCGGCTACCGCTTTGCCTGGGGAATTAATTTCCCAAGATCTCTTGCTCCATTTGATGTTCATCTGATTACGGTCAATGTCAAAGACGAAGCTGCTCAGCAGTTAACGCAGAAAGTTGAAGAAGACCTGATGCAGGCTGATTATTCTGTTTTGACTGACGATCGCAACGAACGAGTTGGCTCCAAATTTTCCGACAGTGATCTTATTGGTCTGCCGATCCGTGTAACTGTCGGCAAGAAAGCAGCAGATGGAATTGTTGAAGTCAAAATCAAATCAACTGGTGATACGATTGAAGTTAATGCTGAAAATCTGCTGGAAACATTAGCAATCTTAACAGATTAGCAGTAGACAAACCAAAGGAAGAAAGGTCTTTCTTTGGTTTTTTACTTTTTTGAAAAAAATTGTAAAAAAGTGTTGACAAACTTATAAAGGCTTTGATATACTATCAGAGTTGCTGTCTGAGACAGCAGGTCAGAGCCCTTTGAAAACTGAACAAGACGAACCAAGTGCGGGTTACGGAAGACGTAACCTGTCAAGAACAATAAGTCAGCGATGACAAAAGCGAGTTAAGCGCTCAAACTTAAGAAGCAATGAGAGTTTGATCCTGGCTCAGGACGAACGCTGGCGGCGTGCCTAATACATGCAAGTGGAACGCACGATTGATACCGGAGCTTGCTCCACCATTAATCGTGAGTCGC